>NZ_AJZD02000021.1 GCF_000272105.2 Vibrio splendidus 12E03 | reverse complement strand
CGGGGGTTCGAATCCCTCTTCACCGACCACCTTAAGAAGCCCTAGTCGAAAGACTAGGGCTTTTTTACATCTGAAATTTAGATAACTTGAACAGAGTGGGGTTCGCCTGATGTTCAAAGAATGTCTCTTCACCGACCACCTTAAGAAGCCTCAACTAGCCGTCCGCGTCAAAAATGGCGGGGCTTTCTTACATCTGTCTTCCCTTGTTATATAAGACAGATTCCTATCGATCTGCTTGATTATGGTGCTGCTACAGAGTTGCTTTCTTTATCAAATGTGCAGATCTATATCTAATTTTATATAAATTGCACGCTCAATAATTCGACATATTAATGGGTTTGGTCTAAAGACTTTTATGAAAAGTGAAACCTGACCCTGAATTTGTTCACTAAGGCCTGAATTTGACAGCTTTCTACGCATTTGGCCTGTCAAAAACCCCTTAGATTTATTAAGCCTTTCGTTTCTCAGTTTTGTATTTGCCAAAATAATAAAAATGGTTAAATGTATGGTTAATATACGTGTATCTGGTTTTTTTATTTGTTCAAAGTAACAAAATTAGCGTTTGTTTCTATAGTGTTAATTGTTTTTTGGAATAATTATTTGTTTTTAGTGACTGGTAGTGAGATCTGCTTTGAAGCACAGGTTTATCTCTACAAGTAAGTAGTCGTAAGGAGTTTGTGAGTATTTCTTGCCGATAATATAATGTTGATTTTTCTTACTATATGCTCTCTGGGTGAATAGTTATGTGGAACTTTTGCTTGCTAAGCGTTTAATGTCGACTTTTTATCCTATTCTTGTTGCTTTTCTGTGAATTATTTGCCAAATTGTCAACCGTATAAAATATCAGAACAATATTCTGGTAAGAATGGATTCAATTTTGCAGACAGGGCAGAAAGCTGCCAAAGCAGTAGAGGTCTGGTAATGTCACTTTTAGAAGTAAAAAATCTTCGTATCGAATACCCATCTCGTCATGGAGTTCACGCCGCAGTTAAATCGCTTTCGTTCAACATCGAACGTGGTGAGATCGTTGGTGTTGTAGGCGAGTCTGGTGCAGGTAAATCAACAGTAGGTAATGCTGTGATCGATTTGCTGAGCCCTCCCGGCCGCATTGCTAGCGGCGAGGTATTTCTGGATGGCGAAAAAGTCTCTGGCTTATCTCCTGAACAGATGCGTTCTGTTCGCGGCTCAAAGATTGGTTTTATCTTCCAAGATCCAATGACGTCTCTTAACCCTCTATTCACAGTAGAACAGCAGTTAAAAGAGACGATTCATGCCAACATGAAGGTTTCGGATCAAGAAGCCTACCAGCGTTCATTAGACTTGATGAACCAAGTGGGTATCCCACAACCTGAAAACCGTTTAAAGCAGTACCCACACCAGTTCTCTGGCGGTATGCGTCAGCGTGTGGTTATCGCGATCGCATTGGCTGGTGAACCTGACCTTATCATCGCAGATGAACCAACGACGGCACTGGATGTGTCTATTCAAGATCAAATCTTAGGTTTGATTCGCGATCTATGTATTAAGAAAAACGTAGGTTGTATGTTGGTCACGCACGACATGGGCGTGGTATCAAACGTTACCGACCGCGTAGCCGTTATGTATCGTGGTGACTTAGTTGAGTTTGGCCCGACGGCGAAAGTCCTTGGTACTCCTGAACACCCATACACACACAGTCTTATCTCAGCGGTTCCACGTTCAGACCGTAAACTTGATCGTTTCCCTCTTGTGAGCTACATCGAAGAAGCGCACGAGATGGAGCCTCTAGATGTGAAAAACCACTGGTTAGGCCAAAGCCAAGATCACCGTGATTACACTGGCCCATTGTTGAATGTTGAAAACGTGCACTTACGCTTTACCACCAAAGATTCTTTCTTTGAGAGTCGTCGTGAGTACGTTCAAGCATCAAACAACGTGAGCTTTGAAGTGCATGAAGGTGAGACGTTTGGCTTAGTAGGTGAATCAGGTTCAGGTAAATCAACGATTGCTCGTGTGATTGCTGGCTTGTACGCACCGAATTCAGGCAAGGTAACGTTTGAAGGCGTTGATCTTACTGGTCTTAAATCTGAAAAAGAACGTCGCCCTATGCGTCGTCAAATGCAGATGGTTTTCCAAAACCCTTACACATCAATGAACCCTCGAATGAAGATATTCGACATCATTGCTGAACCTATCCGATTCCATAAACTTACGCGCAACGAGAATGAAACTCGTCAGATCGTGAACGACCTGCTAGAGCACGTTGGTTTAGGCGTAATGGCCGGGGTTAAGTACCCACACGAATTCTCAGGTGGCCAACGTCAGCGTATTTCTATCGCTCGCGCTTTGGCAACTCGCCCTCGTCTTTTGATTTGTGATGAACCTACCTCGGCACTGGATGTGTCGGTACAGGCTCAGATCCTTAACCTATTAAAAGACTTACAAGATGAGCTAAACCTAACCATGCTGTTCATCAGTCACGATTTACCGGTTATTCGCCAAATGTGTGACCGTGTTGGTGTGATGCAAATGGGAGAACTATTGGAAGTCGCGCCAACCGAGCAGCTATTCCAATCGCCTCAGCATGAGTACAGCAAACACCTAATTTCTTTAATGCCTGAATTTACAGGTTTAAGAGAAGAAAAAGCAGTGGCACAAGCCGCGGTATAAAAATCAGCAGGCTGGAGTTTAGCTTGCTAAAAACAATAAACAGACGCAAATACAACAACTAGGGATCTGGATTCCCGCATGAAGGAGTTATGCAATGAAAACCATGAAAAGCAAATTAGCAATAGCTTTAATGGCAGCTGGCCTAAGCTTTAGTGCAGCAGCAGCAGATATTACCGTTGGCTACGCAGCTGACCCTGTATCACTTGACCCGCACGAGCAGCTGTCTGGTGGCACACTGCAAATGTCTCACATGGTGTTTGACCCTCTAGTACGTTTCACAAAAGAGATGGATTTTGAAGGCCGCCTAGCATCGAGCTGGGAGCGTGTTGATGAAACGACTTTCCGTTTCAACCTACGTAAAGGTGTGAAATTCCACTCTGGTAACGAACTGACTGCTGATGATGTTGTGTGGACTTTTGAACGTCTACAAGCTTCTCCAGACTTTAAGTCTATCTTCACGCCATACGAAAAAATGGTAAAAGTGGATGACTACACAGTTGAGCTAGTATCAAAAGCGGCTTACCCACTAGTACTACAAACAGCAACTTACATCTTCCCAATGGACAGCAAGTTCTACTCTGGCCAAACAGCGGAAGGTAAAGACAAGTCTGAGCTAGTTAAGCACGGTAACTCGTTTGCTTCGACTAACGTTTCAGGTACTGGCCCTTTCATCGTAACGCAGCGTGAGCAAGGCGTTAAAGTAACGTTCGAACGTTTCAACGATTACTGGGATACAGAAACTGAAGGTAACGTAGACAAGCTAACACTTGTGCCAATCAAAGAAGACGCGACACGTGTTGCAGCACTTCTTTCTGGCGACGTTGATATGATTCACCCAGTAGCACCAAACGATCACAAGCGTGTTAAAAACGCTAAGAACATCGATCTAGTAACGCTACCTGGTACTCGTATCATCACGTTCCAAATGAACCAAAACAGCAACGAAGCTCTTAAAGATGTTCGCGTTCGTCAGGCGATTGTTCACGCAATCAACAACGAAGGTATCGTTAAGAAGATCATGAAAGGCTTCGCAACAGCTGCTGGTCAGCAAAGCCCAACAGGCTACGCGGGTCACAACGAAGACCTAGTTCCTCGTTACGATTTGAAAAAAGCGAAAGAGTTGATGAAAGAAGCGGGCTACGAAGATGGCTTTACGCTAACTATGATGGCTCCAAACAACCGTTACGTGAACGATGCGAAAGTAGCGCAAGCGTCTGCGGCAATGCTGTCTAAGATTGGTATCAAAGTTGATCTTAAGACGATGCCTAAAGCACAGTACTGGCCTGAGTTTGACCTATGTTCAGCAGACATGATGATGATCGGCTGGCACTCAGATACTGAAGATTCAGCGAACTTCAACGAGTTCCTAACAATGACTCGTAACGAAGAGACTGGTCGTGGTCAATACAACTGTTCTGGTTACTCAAACCCAGAAATGGATGCGATTGTAGAAGCTTCTAATACTGAAACTGACCCAGTTAAACGTTCTAAGATGCTGAAAGGCGTTGAAGCAACACTATACAACGACGCTGCATTCGTACCGCTACACTGGCAAAGTGAAGCGTGGGGCGCGAAGTCTAACGTAGGTGCTGCAGACATCGTAAACCCAATGGTTATGCCTTACTTCGGCGACCTAGTTGTAAAATAATCTAGCTTGCTAGAATCGAGAGCCTGAGCTTTCAGGCTCTCAAATTATTAAGAAATAGATTTAAGTTTCGGTATTTGGTCTTCCTTCAGTCGGGCTAAATACCTTTTTTAAGACTGAATTTTGTTATCTAGTCGCGGATTTCGATTAGATAGTCATGGATAGATAAGGGGCAAGGAATGGTTACGTTTCTGGTCAAGCGCCTGTTTCAGGCACTGATAGTGATGTTTGTGATCAGTTTGGTGGCGTTTGCCATTCAGGATAACCTGGGCGACCCGTTGCGTGAGTTAGTCGGTCAATCTGTTTCAGAATCGGAGCGTCAAGCGCTGCGTGATGAACTCGGCTTAAATGATCCCTTCATTACAAAATACACCCGCTTTGTGAGCGCTGCTCTACAAGGTGATCTTGGTACTTCATATTTCTTTAAACGCCCTGCTGTGGACGTAATCTTAGATAAGCTGGTGGCGACGCTTGAACTTGTGTTTGGCGCTTCTCTGATCATCGTTTGTCTGTCGATTCCACTTGGCGTTTATTCTGCAATACACCCAAAAAGCTTCTTCACTAAACTGGTGATGGCGGGCAGTAGTATCGGCATTTCTGTGCCTGTTTTCTTAACCGCAATCATGTTGATGTATGTATTCTCTATTGAATTAGGTTGGCTGCCGTCGTTTGGACGTGGTGAGACCGCAAACTGGTTTGGTTGGGAGTCTGGCTTCTTAACGATAGATGGCCTTGCGCACTTAGTGCTGCCGAGTATTGCTCTAGCATCTATCATGCTGCCGCTATTCATTCGTCTAGTACGTTCTGAAATGCTAGAGGTTCTTAGCTCTGAATACATCAAGTTTGGTAAAGCAAAAGGCCTAGCGCTGAACAAGATTTACTACCAACACGCTTTGAAAAACACAATGCTGCCAGTATTAACGGTAGGTGGTGTTCAAATCGGTACTATGGTGGCTTACACCATTCTTACTGAAACTGTATTCCAGTGGCCAGGCACCGGCTTCCTATTCCTTGAAGCGATTAACCGAGTGGATACTCCACTGATTACCGCATACGTTATCTTCGTTGGCCTGATCTTCGTAGTAACGAACACCATTGTTGACCTGCTGTACGGCATCATTAACCCAACAGTGAACATTACAGGGAAAGGAGCATAATCATGGAACACACAACAACAGCTCCATCGCGTTGGGAGCGATTCAAGCAGTCAGATATTCTGTACTACTTCTTACGTGATAAAGTGGCAATGGTTAGCTTCGCTATCTTTGCAGCTTTTCTTATTATGGCATTAGCGGCACCGATTCTAGCGCCAACAGACCCTTATGATGTGACGTCTATCGACATCATGGATTCTGAGTTGCCACCATCTTGGATGGAGGATGGCGAAGAGCGTTTCTTACTGGGTACTGATGAGCAAGGTCGTGACATCCTATCTACTATGCTTTACGGCTCTCGTCTTTCGTTGACGATTGGTTTCCTCGCGGTAGGTCTTCAGCTGACTCTCGGTATCATCATTGGTCTGTCTGCGGGTTACTTCGGTGGTCGTATTGATAGCTTCCTAATGCGTTTTGCCGATGTTCAGCTTTCATTCTCAACCATGATGGTTGCGATCATTGTCTCAGCCATCTTTAAGGCAAGCTTCGGCAGTGACTTCTATGCGCAATATGCGGTTGTTATGCTGGTGGTGATCATCGGTATTGCAGAATGGCCGCAGTATGCTCGTACGATTCGCGCATCCGTATTGGCTGAGAAGAAGAAAGAGTACGTAGAAGCAGCACGAGTGATGGGCTTTAGAGCGCCTCGCATCATGTTCCGTCATATTCTGCCTAACTGTTTATCGCCAATTTTGGTTATCTCTACGGTACAGGTGGCAAATGCCATCATGTCAGAAGCGGCACTTTCTTTCCTAGGTTTAGGCCTACCGGTAGACCAACCGTCACTCGGTGCTCTGATCAGTACTGGTTTTAACTACATTTTCTCAGGAGCATGGTGGATCACAGCATTCCCGGGTGTGCTTTTGGTAACATTGGTTCTAGTTATTAACCTATTAGGTGACTGGTTACGCGACGTGTTTAACCCGAAAATCTACAAAGGGTGATAGCTCGGTTTGATTTTTAGTAAAAAAAGTCACTAAACTAAGAGCCGTAAGCAATTACGGCTCTTTTTTTGCTTAATGGATCTGGAACTTAGTGTCATTGATAGTGTCAATAATACTTAAAATGGAATTCATGTTTTATCGACATTGATTCGGTAATAATTAATCCGCGAGGGTTTAAGTGGTGGTTATGAAATTGACAATGAATGCTGTATGTCGTGCTGTGACGAGACATTATCGTATGGGGCTTATCGCTGCATCCCTTTTGGTATCGAGCCAAGTGAATGCTGAATCGGTTCTATGTGATGCAACTCAGGCAAGCACTAACCAATTACCACAGCTAGAGCAATCATGTCCGATCGGTAAGGGAGTTTGGGGTAGCAAGGCGCCTAAACGTCATTCAGATAACGAACTGTTTTGGGTTCAATGTGGCCTGCTGAATAAGCCTTTGTCATTGAATCGAGCAAAGCCTCTGTATGAGAAAATCTCGACCAACGTTTGGATGAAGCCTGAAGGCGGGGACTACCGTTGCTTAATTGGACCTTACTCTACCTTCTCTGATGCGAGAAAAGACCTAACTCAGGTACGTAAGGTTCCTGGTTACGGTGAAGCCTTTATTCGTATGGTCGATAAGTCGAAAACCTCATCACAGCCTATCGTTGCAAAAGCGGCAGAGCCAAAAGCGGTGAAGCCTAAGGTTCCTGTAAAAGCAAAAGTAGAAGCTAAGCCTGTATCGAAACCTGTGGCTGCCAAGCAAGCGGCGGCGGTAACAAGTGCTGCTGTTATTCAGACGCTACCAAGTGGTAACGCGAGCTCAGACAATGATCTAGAGATCGAGATTCGCGTGACCGCAGACGTTGCGGGTAGCCAGTATGCGATTCCTTACCTTCTAGACCATCAACAGCAGTTCTATATGGAGCAAGGTAAGCCTTGGAGCCGTTTAGACTACGGCAGCGCTGAATTGGTATGTAATAAGGTCAATATGAAGCTGATGAGTGAAAAGCAGTGGCAGAGCATCTTGAGCTCAAAAGTGATGGAAAACCAGAACTGGCCAATGCACCTACCTTATTGGGGAGCGGATAAGAAAGGCCTGTTCACTAATGGTAACGTAAACCAACTCAAAGGCTCTTCACTGCTTAACGTAATGTGCGTTAAATAACGAAGACCCGTAGTAATACCAAATAAGCCTCAGCCATCGCTGGGGCTTTGTTGTTTTTACATCTTTCTGTTTCAATGTTGGTCTAAGTTCTTGATGTCTACTTCTTCAAAACGAATTTGACTAAATATCGTTAAAAATTGTTCAAATAGCACGGTTGATGCGTAGAAAACCATAACTCAAGCAATAAGGTGATTGAGATTATGAGTTTAAAAAAACGATTAGAAGACGTGGCTCCACGCTTTGAAGCCGGAGGGAAGTACGAAAAGCTTTATCCTGTATACGAGGCTTTCGCGACGATATTTTATACACCTGGCAACGTAAACCAAGGCTTGACCCATGTTCGAGATAGCATCGATCTCAAACGAATCATGATTCTGGTGTGGTTGGCGACCTTCCCCGCGATGTTTTGGGGGATGTATAACGTCGGACACCAAAGCGTCCTCGCATTAACCTCTAGCTATCAATTTAACGAACTTGCTTCTATCATCGACAGTAGTTGGCGCTTATCGTGGGCGTTTGGTGATGCACCGTCCTTAGTAGCAAGCGGCTGGGGAAGTCAGATGTTCTTGGGGGCGCTCTACTTCTTACCTGTTTATGTCACCGTATTTGTGGTGGGGGGCTTCTGGGAAGTTTTATTTGCCGTTGTGCGAAAACACGAGGTGAATGAAGGCTTTTTTGTAAGTTCGGTACTGTTTGCGCTTATTCTTCCGCCAACCATTCCGCTTTGGCAAGCCGCGTTAGGTATCACCTTTGGTATCGTTGTCGCCAAAGAGTTATTCGGCGGCACAGGGCGAAATTTCTTGAACCCAGCCCTTGCAGGACGCGCGTTCCTTTACTTTGCCTATCCCGCCAACATGTCCGGTGGGTTGGTATGGGTTGCTGCTGACGGCTATTCAGGCGCGACCCCACTGAGCCAATGGTATGAGGGGGGCAGCCCGTCACTAATCAATAATATGACTGGCGAGGCGATCACCTGGATGGATGCCTTTATCGGTAATATTCCAGGTTCGATGGGTGAGGTGTCGTCACTGCTTATCATGCTGACGGGGTTGATTTTGATTGTGATGAAGATAGCGTCTTGGCGCATTGTCGCCGGTGTGATTGTCGGTCTCGTTGTGACATCTAGCTTGATGAATTGGATAGGGTCAGAAACCAACTCTATGTTTTCGATGCCGTTCTACTGGCACTTTGTGTTGGGTGGTGTTGCCTTTGGTACCTTCTTCATGGCAACAGACCCTGTATCTGCCGCGTTTACCAATCAGAGTAAATGGGCCTATGGGATTTTGATTGGTGTGATGACGGTTGGTATACGAGTGCTCAATCCAGCCTACCCAGAGGGCATCATGCTGGCTATCTTGTTCGCCAACCTGTTCGCTCCGCTGTTCGACTTTGTAGTGAAAGAGCAGAACATCAAACGAAGACTGAAACGGACATCGCGCTAATCTAAGTGGTTAAAAGTGAAAGTGACTCCCATAAGAAAGGCTTGCATTGATGCAAGCCTTTCAATTTTTATCGCGATTGATTTGAGGTTGATTTAACTCCACTTCAAATCAATCTCGAAAGGTTGTGTGCTACCACAGTGTTCACCACACATTTCGTCGTAGGCGCTGTTATGAACCAGCATTGCTGATGCCACGGCTTGGTCGCTAAAGTGATCGCGTGCTTGGTTTACACTCAAAAACTTCTTAGGATGCTGGTGGTCATCTTTAATTAATTGCTTTTGCTCGCCAATAACTTGGTAAGCCAAGTAGATCCCGCCTTCAAATGATTCAATTAGTAGATTCATAACAAACTCCATTGCTGTTCTAGATAGGTTAGTATCTGTGTTACGTGGAGTTGGGGAGTAAGGTTCAAGAGTGGGCATAAAAAAAGCAGGCACAAGGCCTGCTTTTAAGAGTTATCAACAAAAGGTGTCGATTATCTCATCGTTACGAACTCTTCTGAGCCCGTTGGGTGAATCGCCACAACAGAGTCGAAGTCTGCTTTGGTTGCGCCCATCTTCATTGCAACGCCGAAGCCTTGAATCATTTCATCAACAGTGAAACCGATGCCGTGTAGGCCAACTACAGTCTCTTCTTCGCCAGCACATACTAGTTTCATCTTACAAGGTTGACGGTGCTTGGTTACTGCTGTGTACATTGCCGTGAAGCCCGACGTGTAAACCTTGATGTTGTCTTTGCCGTATTGCTCTTCAGCTTCTTGAGTCGTTAGACCAATTGTACCGATAGGCGGGTGGCTGAATACAACAGTAGGAACTAGCTTGTAGTCCATCTTCGCGTTTGTTTGGCCGTTGAATAGGCGCTCTGAAAGCTGACGACCTGCTTTAACAGCGACAGGTGTTAGCTCGATACCGCCTTCCATGATGTCGCCAACACAGTAGATGCCAGGAACATTAGTTGCTTGGAACTCGTCTACTTTGATGTAGCCACGGTCGTTAGTTGCAACGCCAGTTGATGCTAGGTTGATAGTGTCAGTGGCTGGGTGGCGACCGATAGCCCAGATTAGGTGGTCAACGTTTTGAGTGTTGCCGTTCTCTAGGTGTAGAGTCAGTGTGCCGTCAGCTTCTTTCACTACTTCTTTTGGAACAGAGTGTGTATGCAGTGTTGGGCCTTCCGCTTCCATTACTTCAACCAATGTCTCGATGATCATTGGATCGAAGCTACGAAGTGGTGACTCTTTACGACAGAACAGGTGCGTTTCTGTGCCAAGTGCGCTTAGTACGCCTGCGATTTCTACTGCGATGTAGCCTGCGCCGATAACAGCAACACGTTTAGGTTGCTCCATTAGGTCGAAGAAGCCATTTGAATCGATGCCGTATTCTGCGCCTGGGATGTTTGGAATGGTTGGACGACCACCAACTGCGATCAGGATGTGATCAGCTGTGTAGTGTTCACCGTTAACTTCAACAGTTTTCTCGTCAACGAACTTAGCAAAGCCTTTGATTACGTTTACTTTGTTGTTACCAAGAACGCGATCGTAAGATTGGTGGATACGGCCAATGTACGCTTGGCGGTTTTCCACTAATTTGCTCCAGTTGAAGCCTTTTACGTCAACGTCGAAGCCGTAATCTTCAGAGTATAGGTTGATAGCTTCAGCAACTTGAGCGCCGTGCCACATTACCTTTTTAGGAACACAACCAACGTTTACACAAGTACCACCAAGGTCTTGAGCTTCGATAAGTGCAACCTTTGCACCGTGCATTGCTGCGCGGTTTGCTGATGCGATGCCGCCTGAACCGCCGCCGATACAGATGTAATCAAAATGAGTCGCCATTACTTTCTCCATTTATTGAAGGCTGTGGGTACAGTGAGCGCACTGAACACCTACGTCCTATAGATTCTTAAATTGTCTAATTATTATATTGAGGGCAGATCGGTTGAACTCAATCTCCCTGTTTAAAATTTATTCGTGTACGTCACAATCTGCTGAATATTCGTCAGAGCATGACGTTAAGTTCGAGATTACTCGGGTACGATCCACTCTACTTTGAAGTGACCGGTCGCCGGAGCAATTGCTTCCTTCAAGAATGGAAGAATCTCTTTCATTTGGCTTTCTAACTTCCAAGGCGGGTTAATCACGATCATGCCTGATGCTGTCATGCCACGTTCATTGGTGTCTGGTGATACGCCAAGTTCGATTTGTAGAATCTTGTTGATGCCTAAGCCTTCGAGACCTTCGATCATATCTTCGATATCACAGCGGTTTACTACCGGGTACCAAATTGCGTAGATACCAGTTGCCCAGCGCTTGTGGCTTTGAGCGATTGCTGTCACGACATCACGATACTCTTTTGCTAGCTCGTAAGGTGGATCGATCAGTACTAAACCACGACGTTCTTTTGGTGGCAGGCTGCCCTTTAAGCGCTTAAACCCATCTTCTTTGTAGATAGATACCTGACGATCGCGGTGGAACTCTTGCTCAAGCAGAGGGTGATCGGCTGGGTGAAGCTCAGTCAGAACCATGCGGTCTTGGTCACGCAGGTGTGCACGTGCAACACGTGGAGAACCTGGGTAGTAACGCAGTTTCTCGCCATTATTTAGAATGGAAATAGACTCAAGGTAGCTTTGAATGTCTTCAGGAAGGTCTTTTTGCTCCCAAACGCGGGCAATACCTTGCTTGTATTCACCGGTTTGTTCAGACCATTCATGCGTTAAGTCGTAACGACCAACACCAGAGTGAGTGTCATGATAAACAAAAGGCTTATCCTTCTGTTTCAAAGAATTAAGAATAAGGCTCTGTACGATATGCTTTACTACGTCGGCATGGTTGCCCGCGTGGAAGCTGTGGCGATAACTTAACAAATTAAACTCTCGTAACACTCTCGAATTAGAGTGTGGTTAGTGTAGGTGGGGTTAATCAGACTATTATAACCCTCAATGGACCATAAATTCTCGAACAATTCAGGAACAGTCACTAGCAATATGCAGTTAGTTATTGGTTCTACTATTGAAATTTGCCTTGTTGGGCACTATTTAATAACTATTCGCAGGTGATTTTTTAGGGCGAACTTTAGCCTGATGACTGTAAGACGACCTCATTACAAAAAGACGAAAGTCTCTAACGCCAAAGGAATGTTTATATGTCTAATCCGCTATTAACCTTCACGGACTTACCTCCGTTTTCACAAATCAAACCTGAGCATATTAAGCCAGCGGTTGAGCAAGTGATTGAAGCGTGTCGCAACAAGATAGAACAAGTACTTGAAGGTAATACTTCGCCAAGCTGGGACAACCTAGTTGCTCCAATTGAAGAAGTGGATGATCGTTTAGGCCGTGTTTGGTCACCAGTAAGCCACATGAACTCGGTTGTGAACAGCGACGAGTTGCGTGAAGCGTATGAGAGCTGTTTGCCTCTGCTGTCTGAGTACGGCACGTGGGTTGGTCAACACAAAGGCCTGTTTGAAGCGTACAAAGCGATCAAGGCGAGTGAAGCATTTTCGGCATTAAATAGAGCTCAACAAAAAACCATTACCGATGCACTGCGCGATTTCGAACTGTCAGGCATTGGCTTACCAGCAGACGAGCAGCACCGCTATGGCGAGATCAGTAAGCGCCAGTCTGAGCTAGGCTCTCAATTCTCAAACAATGTGCTTGATGCAACCATGGGTTGGAGCAAGCACATTACAGATGTCGCTGAACTGGCAGGTATGCCTGAATCAGCACTGGCGGCAGCGAAAGCAGCAGCGGAGTCTAAAGAACAAGAAGGTTACCTACTGACTCTAGATATCCCTTCATACCTACCTGTGATGACTTACTGTGATAACCAAGCGCTACGTAAAGAGCTGTACGAAGCTTACGTAACTCGCGCTTCAGATCGCGGTCCAAATGCAGGTAAGTGGGACAACACTGAGATCATTACTGAACAACTTAAGCTGCGTCACGAGATCGCTCGCATGCTGGGTTTCAGCACCTACAGCGAAAAATCATTGTCGACCAAGATGGCAGAAACGCCAGACCAAGTACTTGGCTTCCTTAACGACTTAGCAGTAAAAGCCAAACCACAAGGTGAGCGCGAAGTAGAAGAGCTACGTCAGTTTGCTGAGAAAGAGTTTGGTGTTTCTGAATTGAATCTTTGGGACATCGCTTACTACAGCGAGAAACAAAAACAGAAGCTGTTCGAGATCTCTGATGAAGAGCTTCGCCCTTACTTCCCAGAATCTAATGTGGTTTCAGGTCTGTTTGAGGTACTGAACCGCGTGTTTGGTATGTCGGTAACAGAGCGTGAAGGTGTAGACACTTGGCATGAGTCTGTGCGTTTCTTTGATATCTTTGATGCGACCGGAACACTACGTGGTAGCTTCTACCTAGATCTATACGCACGTGAACACAAACGTGGTGGCGCTTGGATGGATGACTGTCGTGGTCGTCGCATTACTGAGTCTGGTGAGCTGCAAACGCCGGTTGCTTACCTAACGTGTAACTTCAACAAGCCTGTTGGTGATAAGCCAGCACTGTTTACTCACGATGAAGTGGTAACCTTATTCCACGAATTCGGTCACGGCATTCACCACATGCTGACGCAAGTAGAAGCGGGCGCAGTTGCGGGTATTAATGGCGTGCCTTGGGATGCGGTTGAATTGCCAAGTCAGTTCCTAGAAAACTGGTGTTGGGAAGAGGAAGCGCTGTCGTTCATCTCTGGTCACTTCGAAACGGGTGAAGCGCTACCAAAAGAGATGCTAGAGAAGATGCTAGCGGCGAAGAACTTCCAATCTGCGATGTTTATCCTGCGTCAGCTAGAGCTTGGTTTGTTCGATTTCACGCTACACACAGAGTACGACCCTGAAGTGGGTGGTCGCGTACTAGAAACGCTAGCGGATGTTAAGTCTAAGGTATCGGTACTGCCAAGCCTAGATTGGAACCGTTTCTCACACAGCTTTGGTCACATCTTTGCTGGTGGTTACAGCGCGGGCTACTACAGCTACCTGTGGGCAGAAGTGCTATCGGCAGATGCGTTCTCAGCATTTGAAGAAGAGGGTATCTTCAACACTGAAACGGGTAATCGCTTCCTGAACAACATCCTTGAAATGGGTGGCAGTGAAGAGCCAATGGAGCTGTTCAAACGCTTCCGTGGTCGTGAGCCACAAATCGACGCAATGCTTCGTCACGCGGGCATTAACGCATAATTACGGTAACTATCTAGTTTATTAAGAGTTAATTGCGAAAAGAGCCTCTAGTTAGAGGCTCTTTTTTTGTCTGTGTTTGATGCCAAGCAAGGCGAATCAATGTTATGGATTCACATTGCGGTTGATAGGGTTCTGCAATGAAATCAGTGTCTCTGTCGACTGAACTTCATCGATCGCTTGCAGCTTATCGATCAATACAAACTGCAGCTCTTCTATCGACTTACACATCAGCTTTACAAAGATATTGTAAGCACCAGTGGTGTAGTACGCCTCAACCACTTCGTCTAAGGCATTCAGCTTAGCGATCGCCGAGTGGTAATCTTTGGCAGCATTAAGGTTGATGCCAATAAAGCAACACACGTCGTAACCCAGCTTTTTGGTGTTTACCACAACTTCCGTTCGCTCAATAATGTCTGCCGATCTCATCTTTTCGATGCGAACGTGAATCGTTGCAGGGCTGACATCGAACTGCTTTGCCATTTCAGCATAAGGAGTACGTGCATCTTCCATCAAGGTTTTGAGAATGGCACGGTCTAGATCATCTAGACGAGCTGTGGTTGTGGACATGCATAATCCTTAGGTTGAATGAAAAACATACCGGCTTGAGTACACATCATAGCCAAGGGTGATAATATTAGCAGTAACTATAGGGTTAGGGTGAATTCAGTGCGATTTTCGTTATTTTTTATTGTGATGTGTTGGAGTGTTTTTGCTTCAGCTCAGGCAAAAGATGTGTTGGTTATTCACTCTTATCATCAAGGCTTTTTCTGGACAGATGATTTCCATAAAGGACTATCTGATGAGCTCGATCGCGATGGTTTGTCTTACCGGGTTGTTTATCTCGATACCAAGCGAACTCAAAACGCTGAATACTTAGAGCGAATTTATCAGCTATACCGCACTAAGCTGTCGCATGAAGAGTTTGCCGCTGTAGTCGTCAGTGATAATAACGCCCTCAATCTGATGAAACGCTTAGCGCCCGAACTCAATGGCACGCCCGTTATTTTTGGTGGCATCAACAATTTTTCTCCGCAAATGATTGAAGGCTTGCACGCAACCGGTATCACTGAAGATATTGATATGGCGAGCAATATTGAGCTGATCAATCGACTTCAATCGACGGTTAAAAAAGTTTACGTGGTTACCGATCACTCGGTAACGGGTGAAGCTATTCGCGCTCAAGTGGATTTATTTCTACACAAACGCCCTGAGTTTTCTGGGCTGGTGGAGCAATATACGCCTGATTCTTATCAAGAACTGATGACGTTCGCGCAACGCGCTGATCTAACTAAAAGCTTGTTGTTCTGGGCCTACTACCGCGACATCAATGGTCGTGTCAGCAGCAAAGAAGACTGGCGTCAGCTCAACAAAAAAACTCAGATGCCATTGTATATTGTGCATGATTTAAGACTTGGGTTTGGTGCGATTGGTGGCGTGATCCACAGTGGAGAAACACAAGGACGAGACACTGGGCGAGTGCTACTGAATGTGCTCGCTAATCCGGATAAACCGCTGCCCCAAGTGGTTGCTGGCGCGCCAGAAATCAAACTCGATTACCAACAGATCTCACGTTGGGATTTGGGTGCAGAGAATGAAGCCTCAGTAACCTTCCTCAATAAGCCGAAGTCATTTCTAGTACGCTACCGCGATGAAATTCGCACCATAGGTTTGCTGTTTTTGGTGATGTCGTGTGTCATCGCGACCTTGGTGTATTACCTTAATCGCCTTAAAAAAAGTGAACGTGCCAGCCGAAAAAGTCAGCTGCTGCTTGAGTCGATATTCGACCAAAGCCTGCAGTTCATGGGCATCATTGATAAGGGTGGCGTGCTGCTGTCGAGTAACAGCAAGTTACATGAGCTGCTTTATAATCAAGGCTATAAACTGGGAACGCCGCTGCAACAACACCAACATTGGGAAAGTTCTGCGAGAGAAGTGCTAGCCGAATATTTCATCGCAAAAAGTGAGCACCCAGCCTTACGATTTGAAGCCGAGGTGTGGTGTCGAGATCGCGGTGCGATGGTGTTGGATATTTCATTGAAGCCGATGCCGGGCAGTGAAGACGAAGACATTCAGTTTCTCTTTGAGGCGCGCGACGTGACCTCACGTAAGCTTGCTGAGAATAAGCTGTTCCAACGTGAAGCAAACTTGAAGCTGTATTACGATAAACAGCCGGTGATGATGATTACGCTCGATGGCAATAATCGCATTCAACAAGTGAACCAGTTTGTCGAAGAGCTTTTGGGATACCCTCTCGATCAGTTGTTGGGCCATCGCCCTAGAGAATTCTATGTTGATGAGAACGCGATGATTCCTCGTCATATCTTGCTGCAACCTCAGCATAAGATTCGTGGTGTGTGGCGTCGTGATATCGAATATCGCCATGCCGACGGCAGCAAGATCTGGATTCGTGAAAATATCCGCCCGTTGGTGGAGTCTGATCAGCTGTTGATTGTGGGTGAAGACATCACCGAAACGCACGAGCTTTCTGAAAAGCTAGAGTATCAGGCTCGCTATGACCTACTGACTGACACTTTTAACCGCAACCACTTTGAGCAAGAGCTGCAAAAAGCGCTGAAAGAGGTTGAGAGTCACATGCGAACTCACGCAATGTTGTTCCTAGATTTGGATCAGTTAAAGGTCTTGAACGACACCGCAGGACATGAAGCGGGTGATGCTGCGATCTTGTTTAGCGCCAAACTGCTAGAAGACGTACTGCCTTACAATGCGGTGTTAGCGCGAATGGGTGGTGATGAGTTTGCAGTATTAATGAAAGACTGTACTGAGCGAGACGCGGTTAATGTGTGTCGCAGTATTATCTCGATGATGAGTGAGAATCCATTCTTGTGGGATGATATTCGACTCAACCTGACGTGCTCTATCGGTATTCGATTGATTGACCATACTGCGGCTTCACCGCAGATGGTGCACGCTCAGGCGGATGCTGCTTGTCATGCCGCTAAAGAAGAAGGTCGCAATCGCTACCATCTTTACCATCAAGATGATGAAGACCTGCGTCGTCGTCATCTAGAGATGGAGTGCGTTAACCTAGTGCATGAGGCCTTGGCTAACGATCGCTTAGAACTGTTTGCTCAGCGAATTCTTGGCCTAGATGAAGACAGCGATAAAATGCACTTTGAGATCTTGGTGCGCATCAAGAACATCCAAGGGGAATACATCTCGCCAGGGATCTTCATGCCAGCCTCAGAGCGTTATAACATCGCGCATTTGATTGACCGCCAAGTCGTCAGTCAAACCTTGAGTTGGTTGGAGCAACGCCCTGAGGTTATTGAGGAGTTGGGGATGTGTTCAATCAACCTCTCTGGTCATTCGATGGGTAATCGTGAGTTTGTCGAGTTCTTGATAGATAGCCTGAGCGATTCATCGATACCGTGTCATAAGATTTGTTTAGAGATCACCGAAACAGCGGCCATGAGTAACATGAAGCAGGCGATCAAGTTCTTCACTCGTATTAAAGAGCTTGGCTGCATGATTGCATTGGATGATTTTGGCTCAGGGCTATCGTCATTTGGTTATCTGAAAAAACTGCCCGTCGATATTGTGAAGATCGATGGCCTGTTTGTGCGTGATATTGATGTCAATGAGATGGACCATGTGATGGTTCGCTCGATCAATGATCTTGCCAAGCAGATGGGCAAGCACACCGTAGCTGAGTTCGTTGAAAATAACCAGATCATCGACAAGCTGATTGAGTTGGGTGTGAACTACGCGCAGGGCTACATCATAGGCCGACCTAAACCACTCGCAGAGCTCGTTGAAGAGTTAAGACAAGAACGAGAGACAGAGTCATTGGTTTAGGTAAGCCGACTTTAGCCGGGAATACTTTTCACCGCTAATATGTATTGTTGAGGCAATCAGGTAAACTGGTTGCCTCTTTTGTTTTGAATACTACTGTCTGTTGGAGACGACCTTGCAACTACAACTGATTTGCGAAGATTCCACCCAAATCGATCATCTAAATGACTTAGCCACCCGTTGGAATTTATCTCATGATGAAAACAGCGATTTCGCTTTGGTACTGACTAGCGAGCGACTTGAGTTACGTAAAGTCGATGAGCCTAAGCTTGGCGCTATCTTTGTTGACTTAGTGGGAGGCGCTGTCGGTCACAGACGTAAGTTTGGTGGTGGTAAAGGTCAGGCAATTGCTAAGGCAGCAGGTCTAAACAAAGGCGCAACACCAACTATCTTAGATGGCACTGCAGGCTTAGGGCGCGATGCGTTTGTGTTGGCTTCTTTGGGTTGTAAGGTGCAAATGGTCGAGCGTCACCCAGTTGTGGCTGCACTGCTTGATGATGGCTTGCAGCGAGCGCAACAAGATCCAGACATCGGCGGTTGGGTGAGTGAACGCATGAAGTTGATTCATGCTTCTAGCCATGATGCCCTAGACAAGCTCAGTAACGATCCTGACTTCGAACAGCCAGACGTGGTGTATCTCGACCCTATGTACCCGCACCCTGAGAACAAAAAGAAATCGGCTTTGGTTAAGAAAGAGATGCGTGTATTCCAATCTTTGGTTGGTGCAGATCTGGATGCTGATGGCTTGTTTGAGCCAGCGATGAAGCTCGCATCAAAGCGTGTTGTGGTCAAAAGACCGGATTACGCAGCATGGTTAAACGAGCAAAAACCGAGCATGGCGATCGAAACCAAAAAGAACCGTTTTGATGTCTATGTGAAAGCATCAATGACTTAATTGAAGCATCAATAACTTAGAGACACGCTAAGAAAATTTCCCGTCATAAATACGATAAATTGCCATTTAACACTTGCGATAGTCGCGTTACGGATGTATATCTAACTAAGAATCATTATTATTCTTAGCTGGAGTTGTAGCATGGTTAAACGCTTTTGTAAGTTAAACCGTCGAGATATCACTGAGCACTTGGGCGAGATCCACAGCTTAGTGACTGAACCTAAGTTCGTGTGTCGTTCTTGCGCGCGTTCTTCGGCGGATCAAGCGAATCTATGCAAACCCACCGCAATTCCACCTCTTGGTTGTCAAAACAAACCCGTTGAAGAGAAAGTCGCATGCGGCCTGCTAGCGGAAACATTACCTACACCAGAGTTATCGCTTGCGGAAATCAACGAGACAATTGAACCGAGCGTACAAATGTTCGATCCTGCCGCTGCTGATATTGCCCCTGAGCTTTCCAAAAAAGAAGCCGCGCAGAAGAAAGCCAAGGTGAAAAAACTGATGGCGAAGGCGAGCGGTGATGAGAAAGCGGAGCTCAAACAAGCGAAGAAAGCGGCTAAGAAACAAGAAAAGTACAACAAAAAGCTTGCGAAGATGATTAAGAAGCAGCAAAAGCTGTTTAAGAAAAGCCAGAAACTGGAAAGTGATCTTGAACGCATCAACCTACAACTTGATGATGTTGCCTTCACAGAAACCAAAACTCAGGTAGTGAGCCATAATCACATCCACTGACGTTGATTCGAATGGTTTATTGCTAGAGCGATGATTTAAAAAGAGCGACCTTAGGTCGCTCTTTTGCTTTTTGGGGTTATCTGAGCTAACTCATGTTGCTCATTCAAATCAGCTAAGCGTTGCTTGCGGATCTTGCTACGCGCTTTTTCACCCACGTCTCATTGACGAACAAAGAGAACAAGATAACGGCACCACCAATAGACAATCGAACCAAATCGACATCCCTGTTCCAAATCAGGATGTTCACCACGAGGCCCGCAGGAACCAGTGCATTGTTCATTACGGCTAGTGCGCCAGCATTCACCATGCACGCGCCTTTATTCCACATAAAGTAACCCAGCCCCGACGCAATCAAGCCAAGGTAGATCAGGATTCCCCATTGAAGTGTGGTGGTGGGCAGTTTCTCTGGATTGCCCAATAGCATGAAAGCAACCGAAGCAACACATAACGCTCCTAAGTAGAAGTAACCAAATACGGTTCGCTGAGGTAACTCGGTCGATTCCTTCTCCATCACAACCTTGTAGCCCACCTGACCGATAGCAAAGCACAGGTTCGCGCCTTGCACGACGAGGAAGCCAACTAAAAAGTTTTCGTTGATGCCTGCGAATTTAATGAATACTGCGCCCAATACCGCAATTGCCGCCGTCACTAGGTACCACGGAGAGAATTGCCCTTTGAGAAAGTCATAAATCAGCGTGACGTAAATTGGCGTGAAAACGGTAAACAAAAGAACTTCAGGAACGGATAGCAGTAAGAAAGACTGATAGTAGAAGCAGTACATCAGGCCAAGCTGGACACCACCAATTGCCATCAATTTAGCGATCAGCTTACGCGATACGCCGCGAAACTTTAGGAAAGGAAGAAATACGACGCCAGCAAGGGCAACACGCATTAAAACAGAGAACCAAGAATCAACCTGACCCGCAAGGTAAACGCCGATCAGGCTAAAAGAGAAGGCCCATAGGAGGGTAACACCAGCTAAATAGCTCATAGTAAAACTTCGTTAATAAGATATGAGCTGTATGTTACCTAACCTTAAATCATTAGTCTTCTGAATCTCTTAGAGGCACGACCAGCATATCAACCGGAGAGGCGTTGATCAGTTGGCGTGTTGAAGAGAGCAGCTTGCTCCAAAAGTCTTGATGGTGACCGCAAACCACGAGATCAACATTGAACTCGTTGATGGTGTCACACAGCTCATGACTCAAATCACCACTGCCTACTAGGGTATGGGTGATCGGGTATTGGGCGTGCTCCGCAAAATTTTGCAGCTGAATACGAGACGCTTCCATCGCGTTGTGCTGGGTTTCGGCCATGTTGATATCAATCAGGCCGGTATACAGCTCTGCGTAGTTAATATCGATATGGATAAAAGAGACTTTGGCTTCCAATGGCTTAGCCAATGCTACCGCTTTATCCACAATTAATTTGCTGTCTTCTGATAAATCGACCGCGACCAAAATATGTTTGTAACTCATATCGCTACCTCCTTTATTCATTGTCTGATTTAAGATTAGCACTATGCGATGGCTTTTTTTGCTGAAGTGATCTCATATCCACTGTCTTGCGTAATGACAGCTCGAAATATTGGTTAACTAATGGCCTGCGAGATATTCATTAAATAGTGATATAGTAGAGAAAATTGAGGATGTAATTAGGAGTCTTAAATGCTGTCAAAAACTATGGTTGAGCAACTGAATGATCAAATTAACCTAGAATTTTTCTCATCCAATCTATACTTACAAATGAGTGCTTGGTGTGAAGACAAAGGATTTGAAGGTGCAGCAGAGTTTCTGCGTGTTCATGCAGTAGAAGAAATGGAACATATGCAGCGTCTTTTCACTTACGTAAGTGAAACAGGTGCAATGCCAATTCTAGGTGCGATTGAAGCGCCAAAACATGAATTTGATAGCCTTGGTGCAGTGTTCCGTGAAACTTATGAACATGAGCAGATGATTACTCAAAAGATCAACAAACTGGCTCACGTTGCCTTCAGCACACAAGACTACTCAACCTTTAACTTCCTGCAATGGTACGTTGCAGAGCAACACGAAGAAGAGAAGTTGTTTAAAGGTGTATTGGATAAGCTAGAGCTTGTTGGTGAAGACGGTAAAGCACTGTTCTTTATTGATAAAGACCTAGCGCAATTGGCAAAAGATGGTTCATCTTCAATTATGGAAGCTCCTGCCGTTTAGGTAGTACGAGAAAGACACTGATTATCTTTTTCTTTTGAGTTTTCTTATGAAGATGTAGGGAGGAAAGGATGATCAGCGGCGACACTATTCTATTTGCACTAATGGTTGTGACTTGCGTGAACTGGGCGCGTTATTTTACTGCGCTAAGAACGCTCATTTATATTATGCGAGAAGCGCATCCTCTACTTTATCAACAAGTAGACGGAGGCGGTTTTTTCACAACCCATGGCAATATGACCAAACAGGTTCGCCTGTTCAGTTACATCAAAAGTAAAGAATATCACCATCATCATGACGAAGTTTTTACTTCGAAGTGCGATCGTGTAAGACAGTTATTCATACTCTCTTCCGCTCTGCTAGGTGTAACCTTGCTGTCTTCTTTCATCGTCTAAGTTTTTAGTACGTGTGAAGTAGAGCTTAGGTTTTGGTGTGAAGCTTTGGTTGTTGGTTCGCTAAGCCAAGTAGTGGTTTTGCTGCTGTCTGCAAATTGTACAATTGAACATCAATTGCAAAGTTTAAAATTGCCGCTAAAATAGCGAGCAATTAGTAAGGATGTGCTGTTTATGCACATCCTTTTTTATTGATGGCATTTCGAGAACAGGGTGTACTCGGGCTGCAAAAGTGAAGAAAAGCAGAACCACATGAGTGAAAAATTTGATGTAATCGTAATTGGTGCGGGCGCCGCAGGCTTAATGTGTGCTGCGGAAGCTAGTAAACGCGGCCGACGAGTGCTGGTGGTTGATCATGCAAAGAAACCAGGCAGAAAAATTTTAATCTCAGGTGGCGGTCGTTGTAACTTCACTAACTATGATGTTTCAGCCAACAACTTCCTGTGTAACAACCCTCACTTCGTGAAGTCAGCTTTATCTCAATACACCAACTGGGATTTTATCTCGATGGTGAGCAAGTACGGTATTGAGTTCGAAGAGCGAGACCACGGCCAATTGTTCTGTGTAAATGACCACACTGCAAAAGACATCGTGAGCATGCTGCTTGACGAGTGTAAGCAGGCGAAAGTCGAACAACGCTACCGTTGTGATGTTCACTCCATCGAGAAAACAGAGGCTGGCTTCAAGATGCACCTCAATACCGACGAAGTTGAGTGTGACTCACTGGTTGTCGCGACAGGTGGTTTGTCGATGCCTAAGCTGGGCGCAACGCCATTTGGCTATAAGATTGCCGAGCAATTTGGTTTGTCTGTGATGCCAACTACCGCAGGCTTAGTGCCATTTACTCTGCATAAAGAAGATAAAGAAGCTTTCGCAGAGCTTTCGGGAATCGCAATTCCTGCCGAGATCACCGCGCAAGACGGAACCTTGTTCAAAGAAGCGTTGCTGTTTACTCACCGCGGCCTATCGGGTCCTTCAGTTCTGCAAATTTCTTCGTTCTGGAAAGCAGGTCAGTCGGTTTCGATTAATCTAGTACCTGAAGTCGATGTAGCTGAGCTGCTGGCTAACTCTCGCGAGAAGCACCCAAATCAGAGCCTGAAAAACACCTTGGCGAAAGCACTGCCGAAGCGTTTTGTGGAAGTGTTGATTGACCGTAAAGAGCTGGAAGACAAGCCGCTCAAGCAGTTCAATGAAAAACAGCTGAACGAGATCGTAGATCACCTAGAAAATTGGAAAATCGCGCCAAACGGCACTGAAGGCTACCGAACGGCCGAAGTAACTCTAGGCGGTGTGGACACCAATCACCTATCGTCAAAAACCATGGAATGTAAGAGCGTTTCTGGCCTCTACTTCATCGGTGAAGTAATGGACGTTACTGGCTGGCTTGGTGGTTATAACTTCCAATGGTGTTGGAGTTCTGGCTTTGCTGCAGGCCAGTGGGTTTAAGTTTTCCCATAGATTTTAAATTACATAAAAATGGCGAGTCACGTGACTCGCCATTTTTGTATCTAGCTTAGCGTTAAAAGTCATTCAATTGATGGTTTTCGCGATCAATCGAGTCTTTTCGCTCTTATTTACGCAGCTTTGTTTTTTGAAAACTTGATCTGCTGAATCACTAAACCAGCAATGATCAGTATCAAGCCAAACAGTGTTGCTGGGTGAATCTCTTCGCCAATAATGGTCGAAAGTAGCATTAGCGAGATAAACGGTGAGGCAAAGATTAGGTTGCTGATACGCGCCGTATTATTGGTTAGCTTGAGTGCTGATAACCACAATACAAAGGTAATGCCCATCTCGAATAGACCAACGTAAGTCACCGCCATCCAACCCTTCGCCGTAATTTGGCTAAAGCTTTCGCCCTCAAAAATGGTTAAACCGATCGCGAAGGGTAATGCCACTAAGAATCCAAGCAGTACGCCAACCACGGGATCAGCCTTGTTTTTGGTGTTGAGAATCCAGTATCCCGCCCAAAGCAAAGTTGAAAGCAGCGCTAGCGCCACACCGAGTGGGCTATCGAACTGCATGCCTAACACGTCGCCTTTGGTCGCAATAACTACCACACCCGCATAGCTGAAGGTACACGCAATCCAATCTTGTTTACGAATCTTTTGCCCTAGAAAAACCGCCGCCATTAAGGTTAGCGTGATAGCCCAGCTGTAGTTGATGGCTTGAGCTTGAGAGGCGGGCAGCAGGTCGTAGGCTTTGAATAGAATCAGGTAATAGGCCAATGGGTTAACCAAGCCGAGAAGCAAGTAATACCAAGGGTTTGAAAGGAACGTTGTACTCAGCTGAGAAAGCTTGCCTTGAAAAGCGCAGACTGCGATCAGTGCAATCGACGACACAATGCTAGCGATGGTCAGCATTTGAATAGGTGAAAACTCAGCAAGGGTCAGCTTAAAAGCAGTAGCGACCGTTGACCACAGCAGTACTGCGGAAAGGCCAAAGCCCAAGGCACGACGTTCATTCATGGCAACTCATTCTAATTTGATGGGACAGAATACGGAGCGCCTAGTCTATCTGTCGAATTTTAATACGGCAAACTGGACATTTATCCAGTATCAAAATACCATTTAATGAGTTATTTCCAATTAGGCTAAATCATTATCATGCAATGGATTATCGAACATCAGGCAACGCTTATTGCTGCAATTTCTGGCGCGCTCGTCAGCGGCGGTGTGGTGGGTTGGTGGATTAAACAGAAGCTCTCTTTTCAGCAGCGATTGCTCGAGCAGCAGCTAGAGTCCGATCGTTTGTTGCATGAATCTCAGCAAGCCCAGCTCAAATTATCACTCGCAGAGGCGCAACAAGAACTCAATGAGTTAGATGATGACCGAGACAAAGCGGCATTCGAGCTCAAGCAGGCGCACGGTAAGGTGATGGCTGCGATGGAAAAGCTGCGCTACTTTGAGGCAGTGAAGCAAGAGCGCCAGCAATACGCCGATGAGATCAATGTACTTAAGGATCATAAGTCTGAATTAGAAGCCGAGCTGCGCGAGCAAGAAGCAAGGCATGACCAAGAAAACCTCGCCAATAGCGAAAAGCTACAGTTGCTAGAACAAGCCGAGTCTCGACTTAAGCAGCAGTTTGAATTGTTAGCGAACCAATTGTTTGAAACCAAAACCGCTAAGGTCGATCAGCAGAACAAGCAAAGCTTAGAAGGTTTGTTGTCTCCATTGAGAGAGCAGTTGGAAGGCTTCAAGAAACAAGTGAACGATAGCTTCAGCCAAGAGGCCAAAGAGCGTCACACCTTGGTACATGAACTTAAAAACCTGCAGCGTCTGAATGAGAGCATGACGCGTGAAGCGGTGAACCTGACTCAAGCGCTCAAGGGTGATAACAAACAACAAGGTAACTGGGGCGAAGTGGTATTGGCTCGCGTGCTTGCTGAATCAGGGCTGCGCGAAGGCCACGAATACCAAACGCAAGTGAACCTGCAAAACGATGCGGGCAAGCGTTATCAACCGGATGTGATTGTCCATTTGCCACAAGATAAACAAGTGGTGGTCGATTCTAAAATGGCGTTGGTGGCATTTGAACGCTACTTCAATGCCGAAACCGACCAGCAGCGAGATGCTGCATTGCGTGATCACTTGGTGTCATTGCGAGCGCACATCAAAGGCTTGAGCCAGAAAGATTATCATCAGCTCAAAGGCATACAGAGTCTGGATTACGTGTTGATGTTTATCCCGGTTGAGCCAGCATTTCAAGTGGCGATTCAGGCGGATCCTAGCTTGGTGAAAGATGCGATGGAGCAAAACATCATCTTGGTCAGCCCAACTACTTTGCTGGTGGCACTGCGTACCATTGATAACCTGTGGCGCAACGACAGACAGAACCAGAACGCACAAGTTATCGCGGAACGTGCGAGCAAGCTTTACGACAAGCTGCGCCTGTTTGTTGATGATATGGAAGGCCTTGGCAGCTCACTTGATAGAGCCAACCAAAGCTACCAAGGGGCGATGAATAAGCTAGTGACGGGGCGAGGCAACGTGATTCGTCAGGCGGAAAGCTTCAAACAATTGGGTGTTGAAGTGAAGAAACCGATCTCGATTGGTTTGGCTGAAATGGCGCAAAATGAGGCTTTTTCAGAAAATGCCTCCTTAGTAGAAAGACAACCTGCTGAGGATAAAGTAAACTAATCGGCCGCAGCGCCTCTAAATACAAAGAGCGCTGTCGATGAGAACTTACCATGGTAGATAACAGCATTATGGACACAAGCGTGCAGACAAATTCAGCAGTAGAGTCAGAAACCACACACTTTGGTTTCGAAACAGTCGCAAAAGACGAAAAAGTCGCGAAAGTAGCAGAGGTATTTCACTCTGTAGCCGCTAAATACGACATCATGAATGACTTAATGTCGGGTGGTGTTCACCGCTTGTGGAAGCGATTCACGATTGATTGCAGTGGCGTTCGCCCTGGTCAGCGTATCCTAGATCTTGGTGGTGGTACTGGCGACCTTACTGCGAAATTCTCGCGTATTGTTGGTGAAAAAGGCCATGTGGTTCTTGCTGATATCAACAACTCAATGCTGAATGTTGGCCGTGATAAGCTGCGTGATAGCGGCATTGTTGGCAACGTACACTACGTACAAGCGAACGCTGAAGAGTTGCCTTTCCCAGATAACTACTTCGATTGTATTACGATCAGCTTCTGTCTGCGTAACGTAACCGATAAAGACCAAGCGCTGCGTTCTATGTACCGCGTGCTTAAGCCGGGTGGTCGTCTGTTGGTTCTTGAGTTTTCTAAGCCAGTGCTTGAGCCACTATCAAAGGTTTACGACGCATACTCCTTCCACCTATTGCCAAAAATGGGTGAGCTAATTGCTAATGATGCGGATAGCTACCGTTACCTTGCAGAATCTATTCGTATGCACCCAAATCAAGAGACTTTGGAAGGCATGATGCAAGAAGCGGGTTTTGAAAATACAAAATACTTCAACCTAACGGGCGGCATTGTTGCGCTGCACCGCGGTTACAAGTTCTAGTCGAGCTTGGTAGCAGGCTCGCTGAGCGTGCTAAACAATAAGAATAAAGATAGAACGGATAGGTTAAGGCTTATCCGTTTTCAAAGGTAAGGACAGTCATGCCATTTGATCCATTGGTAACCGCGGTTATTGAAACCTCTTTAAATACTTTCGTGAACGATGATCCAGCTTTGGTTCGTCGTTTGTCTCGTTTAAAGGGGCAGATCATTCAAGTCAATTTGAAAGAGTTGAATAAAACACTCACTTTCGTTTTCAGCCAACAAATTGATGTGTTGTCAGAATACGAAGGGCAGCCTGACTGCTACCTATCTTTGAACCTATCGGTGTTACCTGAACTGCGTGAGCAATCGAACATCACCAAACTGATCAAGCAAGATAAGCTGATCTTAGAAGGTGATATTCAACTGGCTCAGAAGTTTGCTCAACTGATGACAGACTGCAAGCCTGACTTGGAAGAGTGGCTATCGCGTGTGACTGGAGATGTGGTTGCGCATACCTTGGTACAAGGCGTTAAAAACGTCGGTGGCTTTGTGGCAAAACAGGCGACTAAGCATCAAAACCATGTTGCTCAAGTTCTGACTGAAGAGTGGAAGATCGCACCTGCACCGTTAGAAGTCGCGCATTTTTGCGACCAAGTTGATGACGTAAAAAGCTCTGCTGCTCGTCTTGAAGCTAAGTTGAACGCTCTGTTGGAGAAAGCATGACCCCAACAGAACTGAAACGTCTTTATCATATTATCAAGGTACAGTTGGAGTACGGCCTTGATGAATTGATGCCTGAGCACCAGTTGACTAAAGCCCCTTTACTGGCGAGAAAGTCACTGTTTTGGCTCAAGAATAAGCATCAAGATAAAGAATTAGGCCACCGCTTGCGTTTAGCGTTGCAAGAGTTAGGGCCTGTTTGGATTAAGTTTGGTCAGATGATGTCAACGCGTCGCGACCTATTTCCTCCTCATATCGCTGATCAGCTAGCACTATTGCAAGACCAAGTGGCGCCATTTGATGGTCAATTGGCTAAGCGAGACATGGAAAAAGCGCTCGGTGGTAGCCTAGATAACTGGTTTACCGACTTTGATATCGAGCCATTGGCTTCTGCTTCTATCGCTCAGGTGCATACCGCAAAGCTCAAAGAGAGTGGTCGCGAGATTGTTCTGAAGGTTATTCGCCCTGATATTCGCCCGGTGATTGATGCAGATCTAAAACTAATGCACCGAATGGCGCGTATAGTCGCTAAGTCGCTTCCTGAAGCACGTCGTTTGAAACCGGTTGAAGTCGTTCACGAGTACGAAAAAACGTTACTTGATGAACTAGACCTGCGCCGCGAGGCGGCGAATGCGATTCAACTACGACGTAATTTTGAAGGCAGTGAAGAGCTGTATGTCCCAGAGGTTATCCCTGATTTAAGCAGTGAAACCCTGATGGTGTCAGAGCGAATCTATGGTATTCAAGTATCCGATATTGAAACTCTGAACGCCAACGGCACTAACATGAAATTGCTGGCTGAACGTGGTGTGACGGTATTCTTTACTCAAGTGTTCCGCGACAGTTTTTTCCATGCAGACATGCACCCGGGCAACGTATTCGTTAACCCAGAGAATCCAGATAACCCTCAGTGGATTGGTTTGGATTGTGGCATTGTCGGCACGCTCAACAGCGAAGATAAGCGCTATTTAGCAGAGAACCTGCTGGCTTTCTTCAATCGAGATTATCGTAAAGTTGCCGAGCTTCACGTAGATTCAGGTTGGGTTCCACACGACACCAACGTTAACGATTTCGAATTCGCGATTCGCATGGTGTGTGAGCCGATTTTTGCAAAACCACTTGGCGAGATCTCATTTGGCCATGTGTTGCTAAACTTATTTAATACAGCAAGACGTTTCAACATGGAGGTTCAACCTCAGTTGGTGCTTCTGCAGAAGACCTTGTTGTATGTGGAAGGCCTAGGCCGCCAGTTGTATCCGCAACTTGATTTGTGGGCAACGGCGAAGCCTTTCCTTGAAACCTGGATGATGAATCAGGTGGGGCCACAAGCTGTGATCAACGCAGTAAAAGAGCGTGCGCCATTCTGGGCAGAAAAACTGCCAGAACTGCCAGAGCTACTTTATGACAGCTTGCGCCAAGGTAAAGCGATGAACCATAGAATGGATCAGCTTTATCAAGGTTATAGAGATAGTAAGCGTCAGCAAGCAACTGGAAAGTTTTTGTTTGGCGTTGGAGCCACTTTAGTCGTATGCTCCGCAATATTAGTTTCAAGCCCTTATGAGCAGCTATCTATGGGCTGTGGCATCGCAGGTGTCACATTTTGGCTGCTAAGTTGGCGAGCTTACCGTCGTTAGACAGTAGACTTCCTTAATATTTTTTATGTGTAGACAGACCCGAGGACAATGACAATGGGTGGTATCAGTATTTGGCAACTTCTAATCATTGCTGTAATTGTAATTTTGCTATTCGGAACGAAGAAGCTGCGCGGCATGGGCGGTGACTTAGGTTCAGCGGTTAAAGGCTTCAAAAAGGCAATGAGCGATGAAGACAAGCCTGCAGATAATAAAGATGCAGACTTTGAACCAAAGAATATTGAACAGCAGAAGACAGAAGCTCACGCTGAAACAACTGCTGAAACAAAGAAAGACAAAGAGCAGGCGTAAATCGTGTTTGATATCGGTTTTTGGGAACTGGTATTAATATCTGTCGTTGGGTTAGTGGTTTTAGGGCCTGAGCGTTTACCTGTGGCAATTCGCAGTATTTCCAAGTTTGTTGGACAAGCGAAAAGCATGGCAAACAGTGTGAAAGATGAACTTTCTCATGAGCTTAAGGTGCAAGAGCTGCAAGAAAACCTGCGTAAGGCGGAAAAAATGGGTATGGAAGATTTATCTCCAGATCTTAAAGCGTCAGTCGATGAACTTAAGCAGGCCGCTGCTGAAGTTCAACGTCCGTATGCTAAGCCTGAGTCTGATAAGCCAAGTGAGACTAAACCTAGTGTCACGGAAACTGTGGAATCTGAAACCATTCAGGTCAACAGCGAAGCTTCAGCATCGTCAGATAAGAAAGCCGAATAGTCTCGCAAGGAGGAGTCGCCAGATACTTAGTAGCTAGATGTTTAAGCAAATAGCTATGTAAGATAGAAACACGTGCGGCTCCTTTTCGATCTTCCTGTTTAAGAGGTTTGACATGTCTTCGACTGAGCAGACACAACCTTTAATTAGCCATCTTCTAGAACTACGTAATCGCCTACTACGTGCGATTGTCGCGGTGCTAGTGATATTTGTCGGGCTAATTTATTTTGCTAATGATATTTATGAATTCGTATCAGCACCTTTGGTAGATCGTCTACCGGAAGGGGCGACGATGATCGCAACCGATGTTGCATCGCCATTTTTCACACCACTGAAATTAACCTTGATCGCGTCTATATTTCTCGCGGTTCCGTTTATTTTGTATCAGGTGTGGGCTTTTGTTGCTCCAGGTTTATATAAGCATGAAAAACGCTTGATCATGCCGCTATTGGCTTCAAGTTCATTGCTGTTTTACTGTGGTGTGGCGTTCGCTTACTTCATTGTATTCCCGTTGGTATTTGGCTTTTTTACGGCCATATCATTAGGGGGAGTAGAGTTCGCAACCGACATCTCAAGCTATCTTGATTTTGTACTCGCGCTGTTCTTTGCTTTTGGTATTGCCTTTGAAGTGCCCGTTGCGATTATCTTGCTATGTTGGACGGGTGCAACAACGCCTCAATCTCTGTCTGAAAAGCGTCCTTACATCGTCGTAGGTGCTTTCATCATCGGTATGATGCTGACACCACCAGATATGATCTCACAGACACTGTTGGCCATTCCAATGTGTATTCTGTTTGAGATTGGTCTGTTCTTCGCACGTTTTTATACGCGTAAGCCAGATGCGGATGAAGAGGAAGAAGCTGAATCTTAATTCGGAATGCTTCAGTAAGAATCACATAATAAAAAAGCGGCCTAGGGCCGCTTTTTTATTATGTCTGTTTATCGAATCTTTAACTGATAGCCACAGTTCTGACATATATAGAGCTCTTTGATGCCCAAAATTTTATGCCATAGAGTTCGATGTTGACGTTGTAAGTGTTGTGAATGGTCACACATAATCAACTACCTCCATATGCAGGTGGTTGATACTATACATATCACTTAGCTTTCTCAAATAAATTCAGGGCAAATCCGTAATAATTACTTATTAATAGATTTATCATAAATTAAACAATGATTTAGCATTGGTGTTGGTTATGTTTTCGACTTCTTCAAGGGTAATTCCGCGCAATTCGGCGATGCGTTTTGCCACCAATTCTGTATAGGCTGGCTCATTGCGTTTACCGCGATTCGGTGTTGGTGCCAAGTATGGGCAATCTGTCTCTAGAATGACGTAATCCATATCAAGATGTGGGATTACCTTGTCCATCCCTGAGTTCTTAAAGGTCGAAACACCGCCTAAACCTAAGTGAAAACCTAACGCATTGATTGCTTGAGCTTCCTCTAAGCTGCTACCAAAACAGTGGAACACTCCGCGTAAGCTGCCATCTTGTTCTGTTCGAAGTAGGGCAAGTGTCTCTTCAATAGAATCACGAGTGTGGATCACCACAGGTAGATCGAGCTCTTTTGCCCACTGCAGTTGGGTCACGAAGGCCATCTCTTGTTCAGCCTTGAAGGTTTTATCCCAGTACAAGTCGATACCAATCTCACCCACGGCGATAAAGTCATGCTTATCAAACCAAGCTCGAATGGTTTTCAGGGTTTGCTCGATATTCGCATCCACATAACAAGGGTGTAAGCCCATCATTGAACGGCACACATCAGGAAACTGAGCTTCCGTCGCTAACATTGGCTCGATAGATTCTAAATCGATGTTCGGTAATAGAATGGTATCAATACCTTGAGCTTTTGCGCGATGCACCACTTGTTCACGGTCTTCATCGAATTCGCTAGCGTAAATATGAGCATGGGTGTCGATCATTGTTTTGTCCTGAATGCGGTCTTTACTGAGTTGCCATGAGTATACGGCAGTGTGAGGAGAAGGTCATTTTTTGCCATTTCTCCCTGTTTTTGAGTGGGTTTTATATTTTACTGCTAGCGTCCTGAGCCATCAGTGATATGCTTTTGCCTGTATTTAGCACTTTTCATATCTAAGTATTTCGGTACTTAGACTAGGCAAGGAGAATCTAGTGTCTGTTTCAATTCAAGGTCAATTCCCAGGTCGCCGTATGCGCCGTATGCGTAAGCACGACTTTAGCCGTCGCCTAATGGCAGAAAATCAATTGTCTGTGGATGATCTAATCTACCCAATGTTTATCCTAATGGGTAAAGACCGCCGCGAGCCTGTCGAGTCAATGCCAGGTGTTGAACGCTTGTCGATCGATTACATGCTCGAGGAAGCAGATTACCTGTCAAAACTGGGTGTTCCTGCGATTGCTCTATTTCCAGTCGTGAACCAAGACGCTAAAAGTTTATGCGCAGCTGAAGCTCATAACTCAGAAGGTTTGGTGCAGCGCGCTGTACGTTTACTAAAAGAGCATGTGCCAAACATTGGCGTTATTACTGACGTAGCACTAGACCCGTTCACCACTCACGGCCAAGACGGCATCATCGATGAAGATGGTTACGTGATGAATGACGAGACGACTGAAGTGTTGATCAAGCAAGCATTATCACACGCTGAAGCAGGTGCTGACGTGGTTGCACCGTCAGATATGATGGATGGTCGCATTGGTAAGATCCGTGAAGCGTTAGAAGAAGCAGGTCATATTCATACTCAAATTATGGCGTACTCCGCGAAATACGCATCGTGCTACTACGGTCCATTCCGCGATGCCGTCGGCAGTGCTTCGAACCTGAAAGGTGGTAACAAGAAGAACTACCAGATGGATCCTGCAAACAGTGATGAAGCCATTCACGAAGTCGCTATGGACCTTAACGAAGGTGCCGACATGGTGATGGTTAAGCCTGGCATGCCTTACCTAGATATCGTGCGCCGTGTGAAGCATGAACTTCAAGCGCCGACATTTGCCTACCAAGTGTCTGGTGAGTATGCGATGCACAAAGCAGCGATCCAAAACGGTTGGCTTAAAGAGCGTGAAACCGTCATGGAATCACTGCTGTGCTTTAAGCGCGCTGGTGCTGATGGCATTCTTACTTACTTCGCTAAAGATGTGGCTGAATGGCTTGCAGAAGACAATGCACAAGCCGCAGAGCACTTAAAAGAAAAGTAATCGGTAGAGTTCACTTAAGTGATCAGTAAAGGGTTGGCCATTGTGCCAGCCCTTTCGTTTATAAGGATGAATAAGATGTCAGTTGTCGTACGTGAAGGTTCTTTAGAAGAAGTGGTGTCTGTGGTTGAGCAGATCTCTGAGTTCGCTAAAAAAGAGAGTGTCGCTTCTCTATCAGAGCGACTGGCAGGGAAAAAGAACCTTATCTTAGTGGTTGAAGAAGCTGGCGTGTTGCTTGGCTTTAAGATCGGCTATGAGTTGGAGCAAGATACTTTTTACAGCTGGTTTGGTGGCGTGTCACCGCTCGCGAGGAATAAAGGCGTTGCACAGGTGCAATTAGACGCTCAAGAACAGTGGGTTAAAGAGCAGGGTTACAAGCAGTTAAAGGTTAAGTCTCGTAACCAGTTCCCTGCAATGTTGCGCCTGTTATTGAGAAACGGTTACCTAATCGAAAAATTTGAAGAAAAAGAAGACATTAATGACCATAGAATCCATTTTTTGAAGCAAATTTAAGCACTGTTGTTAACGGCTTATAAATTAAATGAGATTTATTATCATTTAAGTGTTGACTATTAAATGAGAATCATTATTATTAACTTCGTCTTAGGGAATGAGGAAATGTTCACAAGGATGTTAAGTACTCAAGTATCTACTTGGTTACCCAACAGAATTCTCGCGAACTTGTACTAAGTTCTTTTTGACACGACATTGCTCACATTGCTTCCAGTGTAATTTATAGCTTTTAGGTAAAGCTGTGGTATTCAATTTGAATGGCTTTACCGGTTTTTGCTAGGCGACATCTTCGGGTGTCGCTTTTTTTATACCTACCATTTCAACAAGATGCATATTTAGTGGCACGTATTTTTATGAATAAAACGCCATCAGCATTCTTTTCCACAACGCAAGATCGAGAAAAGATCGTTGATCACCTGTTCGATCTGTAAAATTATTCTTTATTTTCAATTATTTATTGGTGTTTTCTGAGTTGTTCACCTTAGTTCTCAACAGGGTGGATAAATAATATAAACAGAGTTATCCACAGAACGCTTGCGTCTAAGAACAAAAAATAACAACAAATCGATTATAACGAACACAACCGAGTGAACGGATACAGATCGACAACGTGGAATCCAACCAACAGACGTGGCATTCTTAACAGATAATTTCTGTACTTACTGGATACACAAACATTATGGCTCGTATTCCTGATAATCCATTGATTCTGATCGATGGCTCTTCTTACCTATATCGCGCGTTCCATGCTTACCCTGGCACAATGAGCAATGGTGATATCCCAACTAACGCTGTTTACGGTGTAGTTAACATGCTGCGCAGCATGATGCGTCAATTTGCTTCTGATCGTATTGCGGTAATTTTTGATGCGAAAGGAAAGACGTTCCGTGATGACATGTACCCAGAGTACAAGGCAAATCGTCCACCTATGCCTGATGATCTTCGTTGCCAGATTGAGCCTTTGCACAATGTGATTCGTGCAATGGGTTTGCCACTTATCTCTATTCCCGGCGTTGAAGCGGATGACGTGATCGGTACGCTTGCTTCTCAAGCTTCTGCGATGGGTATGCCTGTGCTTATTAGTACTGGCGATAAAGATATGGCCCAGCTTGTCGATGACAACGTTACTCTGATCAACACCATGACCAACGTGGTAATGGATCGTGAAGGCGTGATTGAGAAATTTGGCATTCCGCCAGAGTTGATTATCGACTACCTTGCGCTGATGGGCGATAAAGTCGATAACATCCCAGGTGTTCCGGGTGTCGGTGACAAGACAGCGACTGCTCTGCTGCAAGGCATTGGTAGCATCGAAAAGCTGTATCAAAACCTGGATGATATTGCCGCTCTTGGCTTCCGTGGTTCAAAAACCATGGCTAAGAAGCTGATTGATAATAAAGACAACGCTGAGATGTCTTACGAGCTTGCAACGATTAAACTGGACGTCGAGTTAGAAGAGACACCGGAGTCGCTTGTAAAAGCACAACCAAACACGGATGAGCTGATTAAACTATACGGTCAACTGGTCTTCAAGTCTTGGTTGAACGAGCTACTTGAAGGTGGCAGTGGTGTGGTTGAGGCGGATGAAAAGTCGGGCGCAGTGCGTAGCAATACGGCATCAACCACTTCTACCGTAGAAATGAACACCTCTGCCGTGACGATTGATCGCAGCAACTACGAAACTATCCTCGATGAAGCGTCATTCAATGTTTGGCTAGAGAAACTGAAAGCGGCTGAAGTGTTTGCTTTCGATACTGAGACAGACAACCTAGATTACATGATGGCGAACCTCGTTGGCCTGTCATTCGCGACTGAAGAAGGCGTAGCTGCTTACGTACCGGTTGCCCATGACTACCTAGATGCACCGCAACAGCTGGATCGTGATTGGGTACTTGAACAGCTTAAGCCGATTCTTGAAGATGACGCACAAGCTAAGGTCGGTCAGAACCTTAAGTACGATATGAGCGTTTTAGCGCGCTACGGTATCGAGATGAAAGGCATTAAGCACGACACCATGTTGGCATCTTACGTTTTCAACAGCGTAGGTGGTAAGCACGATATGGACAGCCTAGCGCTACGTTTCCTACAGCACAGCTGCATCTCATTTGAGCAAATCGCAGGTAAAGGTAAGAAACAGCTTACTTTCAACCAGATTGAGCTGGGTGAAGCGTCTCCATACGCAGCAGAAGATGCTGACGTGACTTTACGTCTTCATAACCGTTTGATGGAAAACATTGAACAAGATGAAAAGCTAAAAGCCATCTATGAAGAAATCGAAGTACCACTGATCCCTGTAATGTCTCGCATTGAACGTACTGGCGTATTCATCGATGACATGCTGCTAGGCGCTCAATCGCAAGAGATTGCGGTTCGTCTGGATGAGTTAGAGCAGAAAGCTTACGAGATTGCAGAGCAAGAGTTCAACATGAACTCGCCAAAACAGCTGCAAGCGATCCTGTTTGAGAAAATGGGTCTGCCAGTTATCAAGAAAACGCCATCAGGTGCGCCTTCAACCAATGAAGAAGTGCTGCAAGAGTTGGCTCTTGATTACCCGCTACCTAAGCTGATCATTGAGTATCGTGGTCTTGCGAAGCTGAAGTCGACGTACACAGATAAACTACCGAAGATGATCAACGCTGAAACGGGTCGTGTTCATACGTCTTATCACCAAGCGGTGACAGCAACGGGTCGTTTGTCTTCAACAGATCCAAACCTACAGAACATCCCAATTCGTAATGAAGAAGGCCGTCGTATCCGCCAAGCATTCGTTGCACAACATGGCTGGAAGATTCTGGCGGTCGATTACTCTCAAATTGAATTGCGTATCATGGCGCACCTTTCGGGTGATAAAGCGCTTCTGGAAGCATTCCAACAAGGCAAAGATATCCACGCGGCAACGGCGGCTGAGATCATTGGTGTTGATATTGAGAGTGTGACCACTGAACAACGTCGTCGTGCTAAAGCCGTTAACTTCGGTCTTATCTACGGCATGAGTGCCTTTGGCTTGGCTAAGCAACTGGGTATTCCTCGTGGTGAAGCACAACACTACATGGATACTTACTTCGAGCGTTACCCTGGCGTAATGCAGTATATGGAAGACACGCGCAGTGCAGCTTCAGAGCAAGGCTTCGTTGAAACCATTTACGGTCGTCGTCTGCACCTTCCTGAGATTCAATCTCGTAATGGCATGCGTCGTAAAGCAGCTGAACGCGCGGCGATCAACGCGCCAATGCAAGGCACCGCGGCAGACATCATTAAGAAAGCGATGTTGTTGGTGGATGAGTGGATTCAAGCGGAAGGCGATGGTCGTGTGAAACTGCTTATGCAGGTACACGATGAATTGGTGTTTGAAGTGGAAGAGTCATCTTTAGCCGAAATTGAAAGTAAAGTACAAGAATTGATGGAATCTGCTGCAGAGCTAGAAGTGCCGCTTGTCGCGGAAGCTGGCCACGGTGACAACTGGGATCAAGCCCACTAATCAGTTTTTGACCTTAATAAGCAAATTAGTATGAGCCAGTGCACAAACACTGGCTTTTTTTTGTCTCAAATAAAGTTAAGTCGTAATAAGAATTCAGGTGTTTTAATAAAACATTCATGAAAAAAAACTACAAAAGTTGTTTTCATTTCTGAGCAATTGTTGTACATTAAATCTCGTAGGGTACAGAGGTAAGATGTTCTATCTTTCAGACCTTTTGTTTCACGTTATTGGATTAGGCTGATTCAGCCGCCCCAGTCAGTATTTGACTGGGGCGTTTTTTCTTGTGCGAAAGAAAAATATTTCCAACCTACCATTCCCCCGTAAAACCTCTTATTTTTAGCGCCTTTTATTACACTTTCTCAAGCACAGTGATAAACCCCTGATTTGCCTTAGATCTGGAATTCGATCAGCGTTTGGTAATTTAAATCCGTCTCTAAGTCGATTGTTTTATCACTTGAAATAACTTTTATTTTACAAGTTATCGATAAAGGATTGATGACTCACGCCTTATTTATCAGTGTATTGAGTCGGTGAATGCTCAATGTAATCCATGATTTTCTGTTGTTTCTCGGTGCTATATTTCAGTGCTTCGGCGGTGATCTGGATGGATTGCGCCATCGAAGAGATATTGTTGGTCGCTTTTACCAAGGTTTGCTGCATGGGTTTCAGGATAAGCAGATAGATAGCGGTCAAAGCGATAATAATCACACAGATAACGGCCGCCAGCGTAATGATGATCTTGGTCTGAATGTCATCCAACAGCACTTGGCTGGTTTGTTTAAAGGCGAGTCGAGATTGGTCTAAGGCCTGTGGCAGTTGATTGAGGGATGTCTTGGTGGAGCTCGCAAGCTTATTGATGCTTTCAATGGTTTGATTGAGGGCTTGTTGCTGGTCGTCGCTTAGATTGGGGTTGTTGACTATCGCCTGCAAAGATTGCGATATCACCTCAAGAGACTCACTCGCATCTTGGGCGTACTTTTCCATGCCATCTAGGTCTAATGTCATATCGACATTGATCAGTGGGGCTTGTTCTTGTTCTGCTTCAGAGGCAAACCCTGTCAGTGAGACCAACATAAGTGCAATGATGGCCAATGGTGTTTTCCACATGAGTATTCCTTTCTCATTGTTCTGATTATTTAGATGTGTCTTTTAGTATGGTTCACTTCTATTGGTTTTAGTGGCTAAATCCGATCTTTAACACTAAAAACTTAGGCTTAACTCACTAATTTTTGGGCAAAAAAATACCCCACCTATATAAGGAGGGGCATTGATAAGGCTAAATCACCTGTTGTAAGTGCTCTAACCTATAGCGATAAGTAGAGGAATTACTCTGAGTCGTTATGCTCTTCGTCCGCTAACTCATCAAGGATTTGATCAGCAAACGCTGGAGCAAACCACTCATCCATCTTGGCACGCAGTTGGTCAACGCCGATGCCCTTCATAGAAGAGAAGACATCAACCGCCACATCACCACCGAAAGATTTTGCATCGTTACGGATTTTCAGTAGCTGTGCTTTACGCGCACCACTTTTCAGTTTGTCTGCTTTTGTTAACAAAACCTGCACTGGGATACGGCTATCGATAGCCCAGTAGATCATTTGTTGGTCAAGGTCTTTCATTGGGTGACGGATATCCATCAATACCACTAAACCTTTCAGGCTTTCACGTCGTTGTAGGTATTCACCTAGCGACTTCTGCCATTTTTTCTTCATCTCAAGTGGTACTTGAGCAAAGCCATATCCAGGTAAATCGACGATATGACAACCGTCCGTTACCTTAAATAGGTTGATTAGCTGAGTTCGACCGGGTGTTTTACTGGTTTTCGCCAAGCTTTTTTGGTTTGTAACGCGATTTAGCGCGCTAGATTTACCAGCATTGGAGCGTCCTGCAAACGCAATTTCGATCCCTTCGTCTTCTGGTAAATGACGAATATCAGGTGCACTGGTAATGAAATGCGTGTTTTGATAATGAATTTTTACGCTCACTGTTAACTCCATCTCGACTTTGTGTAGTCGATTGATTACTTTTTTGTGAATTTGTGTAAAATAACCGTGCTCGGCATAAGGTCGCCTATTGTACCATGAGTGGCAACATAGAGTGGTACTGGAAGCTTGATAATTATAATGGAATGTCATGAAGAAATTAGCGCTAATTTTGAGTCTTTTAGCCAGCTGCTCAGTATGGGCTCAAGGTAGTATTGAAGCTGGTAAAGCCAAATCACAAACATGTGTTGCCTGCCACGGTGCTGACGGCAACAGTCTGATCACTCAGTACCCTAAGCTGGCCGGTCAACATGAGAAGTATCTAGAGAAGCAGTTAAAAGAGCTTAAGCTAGGTATGACAAGTGGTGGTAAGCAAGGTCGTTACGAACCTGTAATGGGTGCAATGGCGATGCCTTTATCTGAAGAAGATATGGCTGACCTAGCGGCATACTACGCCTCTCTACCTATCTCTAGTAACTCTACTCCTGAAAATGTAGTAGATGAAGGTAAGGTTCTTTACACTGCTGGTAACGCAGAACGCGGCGTAACGGCGTGTATTGCTTGTCATGGCCCACGTGGTAATGGTACCGAACTTTCTGGTTTCCCTAAGATTTCAGGTCAGCACGCAGATTACATCAAGGCTCAACTTGAAAAATTCCGCGATGGTGACCGTAATAACGACATGAATGCGATGATGCGTGATGTAGCTAAAAAGTTAACAGACGCTGATATTGATACCTTATCGAAGTACGTTGGTGGTTTACACTAATTTGTCGGTTTCTTGCTCTTAGCCAGAGTAAAGGAATGTACGTTCGAGCGAGATTGAAGAGACGCCCCGATCTGTCATGGTCGGGGCGTTTTCTTTTGTATTGGTTTTATTAATGCATTTTGTGTTTATGTCTGATTTATCAATGTGTGATCGATTTGTGTACAAAAGTGTGAAGTCGCACTCTTGTAGTCTTTTTGTAACACGGTAAAGTAACCGCCATCAGCTAGGAGCTGACTTAGATATGGATGATCATCTAGTCTAACGGTATAGACAGAAATGGATCAGGCTAGGACAGCCCAGCAACAAGGTGTTAGAAAAGGATAGCCAAAACTCATCAGGACGATGAACAACAAACAAATTTGGCATGGAAAGCACCAATAACAAATGGAGATTTGTGTACCAAGTTGAGTATGCAAATTTTGGCCGATATAGGCAGATTTAGAGAGCGATAGGTTTTCCTATCGCTTTTTTTATTGATTTGATGAAAAAACACCCAATACCTCTCCACTATAAACTCAGTTTCTGGTATGTTTCGCATCCCTGTTTAAGGATGTGCTATGTATACTTGTCCCTTATGCCATCACCAAGGCGTGAATCACTATTTTGAAGACAAACGCAGAGCCTATCTGCAGTGTCAGCAATGTGAACTGGTATTTGTTAAACCTGAACAAAGGTTAGAAGCAAAAGAAGAAAAAGCACACTATGATCTCCATGAGAACGATCCTAGTGATGCAGGCTATCGCCGCTTTTTATCTCGCATCGCGGATCCACTAACAGACAAAATTTCATCTAACTCACAAGGGTTGGATTTTGGTTGTGGCCCAGGCCCTACGCTATCTATTATGTTAGAAGAAGCCGGACACACCATGGAGTTGTACGATATCTATTACCACCCAGAACCCTCTGTGTTGGAAAAAACGTATGACTTTATGACTGCCACGGAGGTGATAGAGCATCTTTATCACCCAGACAAAGTGTGGCAGCAATGGTTGAATTTAGTTAAACCCAAGGGCTGGATTGGTCTTATGACTAAACTAGTAATAGACGTAGACGCGTTTGCTGGTTGGCACTACAAGAATGACCCGACACATGTCGTCTTCTTTAGTCGTCAAACATTCCAGTTTTTGGCAGAGCGGGATAAGCTCGAACTAGAATTTTTTGGAAATGATGTAATTTTACTGAGGAAAGTGCAGTAATGGGTCGTAGTAAGAAATCAAGAAAACCGGGAGCACTTGGCGCTCCGGAACCTATGGTTACTCGTAACCGTAGTGAATCTGATGTTGAAGGTCGTGAACGTAAGCGTGTTAAAAAACGTAAAGGCCTTAAGTCTGGCAGCCGCCACTCAGATGGTAGCGAAGCAAAACAGCGTAAAGCTGCACAAGCTCGTGATCCACGTTTAGGCAGCAAGAAAAAAATCCCGCTGATCGTTGAACCAGCGAAGAAGCCGACTAAACAAGAGCGCAAGCTATCTAACGAACAAGAGTTAGAGATGCTTGAGAATGATGCTCAACTGAACACACTGCTAGATCGTATCGAAAATGGTGAAAACCTAGGTGCGGGTCTACAGAAGTTTGTTGATGAGAAACTTGATCGTATCGAACACCTAATGGGCCGCTTAGGTCTACTAGAGCCAGAAGACGATGAAGAAGAGATCTTCGAAGAAGCACCGGTTGCATCTAAGAAGAAAGCGAGCTCTGATGAAGACTTGCTATCTCAATTCGAAGATTTCGATTTAGACAGCTTTAAAGGTTAATAGCCAATGAACGTAACCTTATTAGCAATTGCTGGTGGAATTATCATTCTCGGCTTGGGCTCTTACGCAGGTTACCTTCTACTTCAAGTGAAGAAGCAGACGGAGTTGCAAAAGCAGCATCAAGCACTAGCCATTGAAAAACGTAACGCGACGATTTACGACAACGTAAATACTCTGTGCTTAGCGGGCATTCAAGGGCAATGTGACTTGCCTGAGATCAGTATCCGAGTGTGTATCATTATGGATAATGTTCAGGGTGATGAGCGTGTCGATTTTGATTCTGAGTATCCTGCTCTTTCTGAGCTGTACCATATCGTAAAAGATATGGCTCGCGGAGAGGCAAGACAGGAACTGACGAAGAAAGAACGCATGCAGCAGAATCTCACGCGCCACAAGGCAGAGACTCGCTTGAATGATGCGGTCATTGAAGATCTGAAAAGGTTGCAAGAGAAGGTTAAACCTCTCAACAACCAAATCAACATTCAGATGATCTAGTCGCTAAGACTTTTAAACTAGAGGCTTGTTTAATACAGGGTGTTCTTGAGACACCTTATCTTTAGAGATAGTGTTAAATGAGCCTTCTTACCTTTTGCGTCTCGTTAATCCCGACGCTTTGTTAGTGATCAAGCTAGCAGTTCTGAGTTTTTGTCTAAAAAATTGATTTTGTCTTGGAACGACCTTATAGGTCGTGTGGCAAAATAACCCGTCTATATTTTAATGTATGTAAAATGATTTGAGAGACCTTAGGTTCTCGCGGATCTAAATTGGAAATACCGCTATGTCGAGCAAGCCAGTAACAACGAATCAGCAAATCGTTTGGGATCAAGAGATCTTAAACAAGTACAACTATTCGGGACCTCGTTACACCTCATACCCAACTGCGTTGGAGTTTCATGAAGCGTTTACCGTCGCTGATTACGACATGGCGTGTACTCAATATCCTGAGCGTCCACTCTCTCTTTACGTGCATATCCCGTTCTGCCACAAGCTTTGTTACTACTGTGGTTGTAATAAAGTCATTACTCGTCACTCGCATAAAGCGGATGAGTACCTTGATGTGATTGAACATGAAATCCGCCAACGCGCCTCTCTATTGAATGGCCGTGAAGTGACGCAATTGCACTTCGGTGGTGGTACGCCAACGTTCTTGACCAAGACACAAATCACTCGCTTGATGATGATTCTACGTGATGAGTTTAACTTCACCGCTGACGCTGAAATCAGTATCGAAGTTGACCCGCGTGAGATTGAGTTAGACGTACTCGACCACCTACGTAGCGAAGGCTTTAACCGCCTGAGTATTGGTGTTCAAGACTTCAATAAAGAAGTACAGAAGCTGGTTAACCGTGAGCAAGATGAAGAGTTCATCATTGCGATGGTTCAGCGTGCGAAAGAGCTAGGCTTCCGTTCAACCAACCTTGATTTGATCTACGGCCTACCAAAGCAGACTCAAGCTTTGTTCGCTGAAACATTGAAGCAAGTGCTAGAGATGAAACCAGGTCGTTTATCGGTATTTAACTACGCACACATGCCTCAGCTGTTTGCGGCGCAGCGTAAGATTAAAGACGAAGATCTACCTGAAGCGAAAGAGAAAATGGCTATCTTGCAAGATACCATCGAGACGCTAACGGGAGCGGGTTACCAGTTCATCGGTATGGACCACTTTGCTCTACCTGAAGACGAGCTAGCAGTAGCACAGCGTGAAGGCATTTTGCATCGTAATTTCCAAGGCTACACCACCCAAGGTGAAGCTGACCTAATTGGCTTCGGTGTTTCTGCTATCTCTATGGTCGGTGATGCTTACGCTCAAAACCAGAAAGAGCTGAAGAAGTACTACGCACAAGTTAACGACCTGCGTCATGCACTTTGGAAAGGCGTTGCTCTAGACAGTGACGACCTTCTACGTCGTGAAGTGATTAAGCAGCTTATCTGTAACTTTAAGCTTGATAAAACGATGATTGAATCTGAGTTCTCGGTTAACTTTAATCGTTACTTCAAAGAAGATTTAGGGCTGCTGCAAACCTTCATCAACGATGAGTTGGTTGAAGTCGACGACAAAGAAATCCGCGTGACTCTGCGTGGTCGCTTGTTGATTCGTAATATCTGTATGTGTTTTGACAAATACCTACGTGCCAAGGCTCGCCAACAGCAGTTCTCTCGCGTGATCTAATCGCTCGATTGAGAATAGAAACATAAAAAATGCCAGCATCATGCTGGCACTTTTGTATCTGACTTATTCGATTTCTGCCTGATTTAGGTGAGGCTCTCTTTGGTATTTTGCTTGACCTTGGCACTTTGATTAGTGTTACTGAGGTCGGTAGGCCATTGGTCAAACGGAACTGGGCGACTGTATAAGAAGCCTTGAGCAAGCGGGCACTGCAGCTGCTTGAGAAGTTCAGCCTGTTGTTGTGTTTCAACGCCCTCTGCCACCAAGCTTACTTTGAAGCCCTTAGTGATGTTAACGATGGCCGCGACGATGGAGCTATCTAGGTTCTCTTTATCAAGTTTGCTGACAAAGCTGCGGTCGATCTTAAGGCAGTCGAATGGCAGTTTGTGTAAGTAAGCCAATGACGAATAGCCGGTACCAAAGTCATCAATCGCAATTGATATCCCTAGTGCTTTTAGAGTCAGCATGTTATCGATGATGGTCGGGTCGTTGTCGACGATGCGTGATTCGGTGATCTCTAGTGTCAGGTTGCTTGCTGGCAGATTTGTGTCTCGCAACGTGCCTTTTACTTGTTCCACAAAGCCACTTTCGCTTAGCTGAACGACCGACAGGTTGACGTGAATAGAGAAGTCCTTGCTCCATTTTCCTGACTCAATCGCGATGGCTGTATCTCGACAGGACTTATGCAGAATTTGTTTTCCGATATCGTAAATGAGCCCGCTCTCTTCCGCGAGAGGAATGAACTCGAGTGGCGAGATCATTCCTGCATCGGTTATCCAGCGAGCTAAAGCTTCAGCTCCTATGGTCGAGCCAGATTCCAGATCAATAATAGGCTGGTAAAACGGTTCGAACTGCTGAAGCTCAATCGCTCGATTCATCCGCGCCAGCATCTTGGTTCGATGTCTTGATGCTTTGCCCATTTCAGGGCTATAAATACTGACACTGGTTTTGTCTTGTTTCGCATTGCTCAATGCAATGCTGCTGCTGCGTAGCAGGAGTGTAATGTCGTGAAGATTCGAGACATTCACTATCCCCATCGATACCTTAATCACCACGCTTTCCGATTCCATTGAAAATGGGGAAGCGAAGGTTTGAAGTAAGCGGTTAGTCAGCAGCTGAACATCATCGCTTTGCGTTACGTTTGGCGCGTAGATGGCAAACTCATCACCACCAGTGCGAGCCAATAGGTATTCGGATGGCAGTGTGCCTCTTAAACGAGCGGCAGCAATAATAAGCAGCTGGTCGCCATTGTAATGACCTAGGCTGTCATTGATGTCTCGGAAGCGATCAATACCAATCAAATACAGTGTGCCTTTTTCGTTGTCGGGGTGTTTCTTGGCAGCGTCAATAAAGCCTTCACGACTGTATAGCTTGGTTAATGAGTCATAGGTAAGTTGAGACTGTAATGCATGAAACGAAGCCTTTAAGTTGTTGGTCATTTCATTGAATGACTCGACCAACATGCTGGTTTCATATATATGCCCTGTTTTGGGCATGCTCGCGTCCCAATCGCCCTTAGCAAGGCGTTTTGCCGCATCCGCTGTCGAGGTGATGGGTTGGGTTGCGCGATTAAAGGCAATTAATCCTGCAATGACCCCAATGCAGCTCAGTGCTAGCCCAAGCAACCAACTGTTTCTTTGATTTTCTGGCAATTCACCGAGCAGATTGCTTTCAGGGATCGACACCCCAATAAACCACGTGAGCCCGTGCTCATCTTCGTATGGGGTGATTTGGTTGAAGTAGCGTTCGTTGTCTAGGCTAAAGCTAAAGCGCTGCTCGCCCAAATTCTCGATTAGGTGGAATTGCTCTACGTAGCTAGCACTCTCACGTATGACTGGGTTAGCACTCTCTGTTGCCAGTTTGCGTTGCCCTTTGTTGGTTTGTCCTGTGCCCCATGAAACGACACTGCCTCCGCCTGAGTGCGCGACCAAGCGTTTCTGCTTATCGATGATGTAAACAGAGGCATCCGTTCTATCTTTGAGCTTTCTGAGAAACGCATTGAAGGTATTGATTTTGATGTCGCTGACGACGACGGCTTTGAATTCATTATCATCATAGATAGGCGCGAGAGCAGATAAGGTGATTTCTTGACGTTCGTCAGCATTGGCATAAATTGGTGACCATAACGGTTTTTTCTGTGTCGCAATGGGAGTGTACCAAGGACGGATTCTAGGATCGTAACCTGAAATCACCGATCGAATGTCTTCACTAATTTTGCTGCCACGGTAAATGACCAGCTGATCATTGGTGCGTTCGTCTTGCACCATCAAGGTGTAGCCTTTGTTGGCTTCTTTGCGGAAACCTACGTAGTTACCATCTTCAGAACCAAAGCCGATCGCATCGAGTTGAGGTACAGCAGTGTAATGGTCTGAAAACGTATAAAAAATATAGTCTTGGACCTTACTAAGATTGCCGGCTTGATAAAGATGGTGGTAGCCGATGTTATGGCTGAGCGAGAGGTTGGCGTGAAATGGCTTTTCTAAAAAATTAGACAGGCTTTGATGAACATTGTCAGTTAGTGATGTTAGCTGGCGTGCACTAACATCACTCACCATCTCTTTGTAGCTTAGCTTTTGAGTGAAAACCATAACACCCATAGTGAACAGAAAAATCATCACGAATGGCAGAACCACTGCGGTTCTCAAAGTAATTTGTGTTTTCAAAGACATCTTTAGCTACAACTTTGGTGAATAGTGTACTGTAATTGTACCGACACTATTCAAACCAAGCGACACTTTTTTGGTTAAAAAGTAGCTGCATCGAGAATCATATAAGGTCTAGTACAGTTCTTTGAGCTTACGAGTTAGGGTGTTTCTTCCCCATCCCAAAACCTTAGCTGCATCCTGTTTATGACCATTAGTGTGGTGGAGTGCAGCTTCTAGCAGTATACGTTCAAATTCTGGCAGAGCATAAGTTAGCAGCTCTTTTTCTCCTGAATCAAGCGCACACTTTGCCCAATTAGCGAGCAGTTGTTGCCAGTTATCTCCAGTTCCTGAGGTGGTCACCACTTTTTCTTCTAGCAGCTCTGGTGGCAGGTCTGAAGGAAGAATTTCGCTGCCGCTGGCCATCACGGTAAGCCAACGACAAATGTTTTCAAGCTGACGCACGTTACCCGGCCAATTGAGCTGGTTGAGCTTCAAAATGGTCTCAGGATGCAGTGTCTTCACTTCAACACCGAGCTCTTCGGCGGCGGATGCTAGGAAGTGATGAGTCAGCTTTTCAATGTCTTGTTTACGTTCGCGAAGTGCCGGGATATGGATTCGGATAACGTTGAGTCGGTGGAAAAGGTCTTCACGGAAGTCGCCTTCATGCACTAAGCGCTCAAGATCTTGGTGGGTTGCGGCAACGATACGAACGTCAACCTTAACCGCAGAGTGTCCACCCACACGATAAAATTGGCCATCAGAAAGTACACGTAGCAAGCGAGTCTGAATATCGAGTGGCATGTCGCCGATTTCATCAAGAAAAAGCGTGCCGCCGTTGGCTTGTTCAAAGCGTCCTTGGCGAACGCTGTTAGCACCGGTAAAGGCACCTTTTTCGTGGCCAAACAGTTCAGACTCGATCAGATCTTTGGGGATTGCTGCCATGTTCAAGGCAATGAAGGGCTTCTTAGCTCTTGGGCTGTGACGATGCAGAGCGTGAGCGACCAATTCTTTACCAGTACCAGATTCACCATTAATAAGAACCGAAATGGATGAACGAGACAAACGGCCAATCGCTCGGAAAACCTCCTGCATTGCCGGTGCTTCACCGATGATTTCTGGTGCGTTGGTGTCTTCAGCAACTTCACTGGCTTGCTCGCGCTTCTGTTCTTGGCTGTGTGCGATTGCTCGTTCGACTAGAGTCAGTGTCTCATCAATATCGAACGGCTTTGGTAGATATTCAAAGGCGCCTTTTTGATAAGCATTCACCGCCGCATCAAGGTCTGAGTGCGCGGTCATAATGATCACGGGCAGGTCGGGAGAGCGCTGGTGAACTTGGTGTAACAGCTCAATCCCATCAATGCCGGGCATGCGAATATCAGACACCAAAACGTCTGGCGTTTCTCGTTCAAGCGCAAGTAACACGCTCTCAGCATCAGCAAATGTTTCGCACTTTATATCCGCAGATGAAAGTGTTTTCTCTACTACCCAGCGGATAGAGCTGTCGTCATCGACGACCCAAACGTATCCCTTACTCATAATTCAATTCCTTTGCAGCCAAATCTATTGTGATAATCATTGTTGTTTTTATGATGTCTTAATCTTTGTGTTACCGAGTTAAGCCTTTCATCTCGCTGTCCAATCACGAGGTTCTTGTGACCTAAATCGGTAGGTAAATCGTGAATGTGGTGTTGCCTGGCCAGCTTTCAACATCAATTTTCCCATTGTGTTGATCGATCAGGTTTTGAGAAATCGATAGCCCCAGCCCTGTTCCACCTTCTCGTCCGCTGACCATTGGGTAAAACAAGGTATCTTTTAAATCATCGGGGATGCCCGGACCGTTATCGCTAATCTCAATACGAGCCGCGAGTTTGTGTCGCTGCCCGTGAATATTTGCTTGATGCACCGTTCTGGTGCGAATGGTGATTTTTCCAGAATCCTGAGTCTTTAGAATCTGTGCCGCGTTGCTCACGATATTGAGCATCGCTTGTTCAACCTGTGCCGAATCCATCAAGATGTCCGGCAAGCTAGGGTCGTAATCCCTTTCGATGGCGAGCGTTGAACCCGATTCGAGCTCTACGAGCTGCCTTACTTTCTCAAGTATCTGATGAAGGTTCTCTTCTGATTTAGTCCCCGGCTTCTGAGGGCCAAGCAGGCGGTCGACCAATGCTCTTAGGCGGTCGGCTTGCTCAATAATGATCTGTGTATATTCATTAAGAGACTGATCAGGAAGCATTTTCCCAAGTAACTGCGCCGCACCTCTTAAGCCACCTAATGGGTTCTTGATCTCATGTGCTAATCCGCGCACCAGCAACTTAGCCGCTTGTTGTTGTGCGTGTTGGTTGAGCTCTTGGCTAAGGCGTCTTTGCTGGTCTATCTTGCGCATCTCAACCAATAACAGCGTCTCTCGCTGCCAAGATATAGGGCTAACCGTGACTTCAAGCATCAGTGGGCGGTTATCAACAACGAAGGTAACGTCACTGTCGGTAATGCTCTGGCCACTTTGTAGCGGTTGAGTCAGAAGTGCCAAATCAAGTGAAGCGTGTTGGATAAGTTGGCTCAGTGGATGATCAACGATGCGTCGTGCGCTCTGTGAAAAGAGCTGCTCAGCCGCCGGATTGGCGTATCGGACATACAGTTGCTCATCGAGCATCAATGTCGAAGTCACCATATTGTCGAGAATGGCGCTGGAAAGATGATGTGTATCTATGCTGTCGCTTTTGGCTGATCGATTCACTATTTCGTCCTTGAACTGGTGTTTTCCTTGCTGCACCAAATTGGTGCGTAGCTAAGTTCAAGTATGGCGCATATCAACCAGAAGCTAAAGATAATTCATTAGAGTCGCTGAAAGCTGCTTCGATTAGGTGAAAAGTAGAGGTTATTTGGCCTCTTTTAACACATTGGCCTACTTGAGCGTCGCTCGATGTAAATACACGGTGACTGGACTAGTAGATGCAATAAGCTTGCCGCTTCTATGTGCTTGAATTGCAATGGTGTGAGTACCTCGAGCAATACCTTTTAATTCCCAAATAGGTTGGGTCTGTGGGGCGCCATAACGACGGCCATCAAGCATCAATTGTAATTGCTCCCCAATACCAAGTTTTCGGTTGAGCTCTATCTGAATCGGGATTAAGCCGCGGTTGCTACGAATGGTTTGATCATGAACTGGAGTCAGCATGGTGAGGGCTAATTGAGTGGGAACCTCGCGCTCTGTGGTTTCGGTTTCTGCCTGGGTTTTAGTTGGCGTTTTAGTTGTAGAGGAAGCAGCGGCGTCAACCGGAGTCGAGGCCTCAAATTTAGGGGCGGGTGCTGAAGCTTGCACATCTGGCAGGCGAAGAGCCTCGGCATCTTGAGCACTAGGGTTATCACTAAAGTGGAGCACGCCATCTTCATCTACCCAGGTATACACCGTTTGAGCAGAGCACGAGAGCGTGACTGTTAACCCGATCAGGAACAGTATGTTTTTCATATCTTTAGCCTCTTTTCACCGCTAGGTGATTTCACGTTTGGCGTTGGTTTTGTTATCGGTTTTTTTGAATTTAGCGCGACAGCCTCTGAGGGCTTTTGTCTAAGGTATGTTACGAGGAGGGGAGCGTCGGGAGAATATAAAAAAGGCCCGCCTGCGAGGCGAGCCTAATATTTAGTCAGCGATTCTTACAAGGTTGCAGTAAGAAATAGCTTATCTCTACAGGAGATTAAACTGAGTAGTACAGTTCAAACTCAAGTGGGTGTGTAGCCATGTTCACGCGTTGTACGTCGTCAGATTTCAGAGTGATGTAAGAATCGATGAAATCGTCAGAGAATACGCCGCCAGCTGTTAGGAACTCACGGTCTTCGCTAAGCGCTGCTAGAGCTTCTTGTAGAGATTCTGCAACTGTTGGGATTTCAGCTGCTTCTTCTGCAGGAAGGTCGTATAGATCTTTATCCATAGCTTCGCCTGGGTGAATCTTGTTCTTGATACCGTCAAGGCCAGCCATAAGCATTGCTGAGTAGCATAGGTATGGGTTAGCTGCTGGGTCACCAAAACGTAGCTCGATACGACGTGCTTTAGGGCTTGGTACTACTGGGATACGGATAGAAGCAGAACGGTTACGTGCTGAGTAAGCAAGCATTACAGGTGCTTCGAAACCAGGTACAAGACGCTTGTACGAGTTAGTTGATGGGTTAGCAAACGCGTTGATTGCACGAGCGTGCTTGATTACACCACCGATGTAGTAAAGAGCCATTTCAGATAGGCCGCCGTACTTATCACCAGCAAACAGGTTAACGCCGTCTTTTGCTAGAGATTGGTGAACGTGCATACCAGAACCGTTATCACCAACTAGTGGCTTAGGCATGAATGTCGCTGTTTTACCAAATGCGTGAGCAACGTTGTGTACAACGTACTTGTAGATTTGAGTTTCATCAGCTTTCGCTGTTAGCGTGTTGAAGCGAGTTGCGATTTCGTTTTGACCCGCAGTTGCTACTTCGTGGTGGTGAGCTTCAACAACTAGGCCCATCTCTTCCATTACTAGACACATTGCTGAACGGATGTCTTGAGATGAATCTACTGGAGCTACTGGGAAGTAACCGCCTTTAACGCCAGGACGGTGACCTTTGTTACCGCCTTCGATGTCAGAACCTGTGTTCCAAGCTGCTTCTACGTCATCAATCTTGAAGAAAGAACCGGACATGTCGTTTGAGAACTTAACGTCATCAAATAGGAAGAATTCTGGCTCTGGACCAACTAGAACTGTGTCTGCGATACCTGTAGAACGTAGGTACTCTTCAGAACGTTTAGCGATAGAACGTGGGTCACGGTCGTAGCCTTGCATTGTTGCAGGCTCAAGGATGTCACAACGGATGTTTAGCGTTGCGTCTTCTGTGAATGGGTCCAGTACAGCAGATGCTGCGTCTGGCATCATTACCATGTCAGATTCGTTAATGCCTTTCCAACCAGCTACTGAAGAGCCGTCAAACATTTTGCCTTCTTCGAAGAAGTCTGCATCAACTTGGTGAGAAGGAATAGAGATATGCTGCTCTTTACCTTTTGTATCAGTAAAACGTAAGTCGATAAATTTAACTTCGTTCTCTTGGATCAGGGATAGTACATTTTCTACTGACATCTTGGATAACCTCCAGTGTTATTAATTCGGTATTAGCTCGATTCGGTTGAAACTAGCATTGATTAATGTCTATAAGTGCATTAATCGATGCTGATTTATCTATAGCCAAAAACGTGCCAAAAAAATTATTCCATTAATTTCAATGATTTACTTGTTTTGCGATTTTACTTAATCTGGTTTTTGCACCAAAATGATCTCTAGATGCACCTTGTTGGTGCAACCGTTTTTCTGTGCACCAATATGAGACATAAGCGAGCACCATTCATCAATGAATTGCCTAAGTTGTCAATCCACTTTTGTTATTTTGCGGGAGATTTGGCTCGCCACTCGCAGGTGATACTTTTTTAGAGTCCTACGAATTTGGCTGCTCAACACTGTACTGAATCAAAGTTAAGCGGATATGAATCGCTAATAAAGAAAAAAGCCTTGGTTCAGATCACATATTTCTGGGTTTTTGTCTAGAATCTGGTATATTATTGACCGTTTTTTAAATCAAGCTAGCGGTTATTATCCAAACTTTTGAGATAAGTGACGGCTACTTTTATGAGTGAATCGAGAATCCATGTCTACTCCACAGATTGATAAGTTAAGAAATATCGCGATCATCGCGCACGTTGACCACGGTAAAACGACTTTGGTTGATAAACTGCTACAACAGTCAGGCACTCTTGAGTCTCGTGGTGAAGCTGAAGAGCGTGTCATGGATTCGAATGACATCGAAAAAGAGCGTGGAATTACAATCCTTGCTAAGAACACAGCAATCAACTGGAATGATTACCGCATCAACATCGTAGATACTCCGGGACACGCGGACTTCGGTGGTGAAGTTGAGCGTATCATGTCTATGGTTGACTCTGTTCTGCTTATCGTTGACGCAGTTGACGGCCCAATGCCTCAAACTCGTTTCGTAACGCAAAAAGCATTCGCACACGGTCTTAAGCCAATCGTTGTAATCAACAAGATTGACCGCCCAGGCGCTCGTCCTGATTGGGTTATGGATCAAGTATTCGACCTTTTCGACAACCTAGGTGCTACTGATGAGCAACTAGACTTCACAGTTGTTTACGCTTCAGCTCTAAACGGTTGGGCAACAATGACTGAAGGCGAAACTGGCGAGAACATGGAACCATTGTTCCAAGCTGTTGTTGATACAGTAGACGCGCCTGCAGTTGACCTTGACGGTCCACTACAAATGCAAATTTCGCAACTTGATTACAGCTCTTACGTGGGTGTTATCGGTGTTGCTCGTGTTACTCGTGGTTCTGTTAAACCAAACCAACAAGTAACTATCGTAAATGCAGAAGGCAAAAAACGTAACGGTAAAGTAGGTACAGTTCTTGGTTACCTAGGTCTTGACCGTCACGAAGTTGAGCAAGCTAACGCTGGCGACATCATTGCAATCACTGGTCTTGGTGAGCTGAAAATTTCAGACACTATCTGTGACGTAAACAATGTTGAAGCAATGACTCCGCTTTCTGTTGATGAACCAACAGTAACAATGACGTTCCAAGTAAACACTTCTCCGTTCGCGGGTAAAGAAGGTAAGTTCGTTACTTCTCGTAACATCCTTGAGCGTCTAGAGAAAGAACTAGTACACAACGTTGCACTACGTGTTGAAGAAACTGATAACCCAGATCGTTTCCGTGTTTCAGGTCGTGGTGAGCTTCACCTATCTATCCTGATCGAAAACATGCGTCGTGAAGGCTTCGAGCTAGCTGTATCTCGTCCAGAAGTTATCATCAAGAAAGACGAAGATGGCAACCTAACTGAACCGTTTGAAACTGTGACTATCGACGTGCTTGAAGAGCACCAAGGTGGCATCATGGAAAACATCGGTCTACGTAAAGGTGAGCTAACTGATATGTCTCCAGATGGCAAAGGCCGTGTTCGCATGGACTTCATGATGCCTTCTCGTGGTCTTATCGGTTTCCAAACTGAGTTCCTAACTCTAACGTCTGGTTCTGGTCTTCTTTACCACTCATTTGATCACTACGGTCCTCACAAAGGCGGCGTAATCGGTCAACGTAACAACGGTGTTCTAATCTCGAACGCAACTGGTAAAGCTCTGACTTACGCACTATTCAACCTACAAGAACGTGGTCGTCTATTTGCTGAGCACGCAGACGAAGTATACGAAGGTCAAATCATCGGTATTCATAACCGTTCAAACGACCTAACAGTAAACTGTCTGAAAGGTAAGCAGCTAACGAACGTTCGTGCATCTGGTACTGATGAAGCACAGGTTCTTTCGCCACCTATCCGTCACACTCTAGAGCAAGCTCTTGAGTTCATCGACGAAGACGAACTAGTAGAAGTAACGCCTGTAAGCATTCGTATCCGTAAGAAGCTTCTTACTGAAAACGAACGCAAGCGTGCAGCACGTCCAGCTAAGGCTTAATTGCCAGCTGACTAGCTTCTAGCTAACAAGCAATACGTTTTAGAATAAGTAAGAAAGCCCCGAGTAGCCTAGCTGCTCGGGGCTTTTGTTTTTTAGTTTGTTTAGATTCGAGATACGAAGAGCGTGTTCCATATCTACTCATCGAATCGTCATTCCAGAATCGAGGGGCGAGATATCTGGAATCTAGTTTTTGATTCCTAGGTGACTTTCAACGAACTGCACTCGTTCAGCGACCGACATAAACGGCACTTCAACAACCTCATAACCAAGTTCTTGATAGACTGTTACTAACGCGTGGTGAATCTCTAGCGCCTCCTCAAACGGATAAGGTCTCACATCATCTTGTACATAAATTGAAGCTTCAGGGCGACAGAACAAGGCTTGTGAGTGATAACCTTGGCTTGCTTCTAGATAGGTCGCATCTATCTCTAGATTAGCCTGAGTTAAGTAACCACAGATATCTGGAATGGCGCGATCGAGAAAGGCGACTGGATGCTGACTGGCTTGGTCTTTTTGTTCGCTCATGACGGTTAAACATAGGCGAGCAAACCCCGGAAGGTCTAACCAAGGTAATATACCGTTCTCAAGTTGGCTCTGCTGTTCGATTAACTGGCGAGAGGACTCAGCGAAGGTAGGATAACCCGCATCGCCCAAGGCATTGATCAATTTGGTTTTTCCGGCGCCAGGGCCGCCAGTAATAATGATTGGGTTCATACGAGCTTATCTTTATTTGTGCCTACGGGCGTTATTTCTGGTTTAGTTGAGCAAGGAATTTATCCGATTCTGCGATCGCAGCATTCATCTGTTGGATCGCGTAGGCGATGTCTTTTTCTAAGCTCATAAACTCGCCCTGCAGTGAACCGACAGCGCTCGCATTGAGGTTATGTTTTAAGTAAAGCGTGTTGTCGCGAAGGGTATTGAGCACGGGGTCCATTTTCTTCTCGGCGCGCTTCATTGCTGACAGCATCGTTTGGTAAGACGATTTAGTTTCACGAAGCTTTTGCTCGCTCGAGCGGCGCAGTGAATCACTGGTGTAGAGGTCTAACTCACCCTGCCACTCTTCAAATAGCGCATCCGACACATCTTCAATCGCAGCAATGCGGTCACTGACATTTTGCGCAGCTTTCTCGCTGTCTTGGTATTTATCGTTGATTTGGTTGTACATGTCTTCAAGGTCGCCGCCACTGAAGTTAGTCAGGCTGCTGAGTGCTTCAAGTGCGCTGGTAAACTCTTCCTGAGCATCCTGCTGTGACTCTTTAGCGTCTTCCACTCTATCGACCATAATGTCACGCTTGTGGTAACCCACTTGCTCCATTGCGGAGTAATAAGCTGACTGGCATCCAGTAAGAGTAAAAATAGAGAGGACTATAACTATTAAATAAGGCATCCTAGTTTCCTATAGTTAAATAAAGGAATATTAATTAGGACTATGAACGAGTTACAAGGGAGTTACAAGTTGAAGATAAAAAAGGTCGCCACACTCAGTATTCAGTTTTCTCGCTATCTTTTGGCGCGAATGACGCACGATAGAGTCAATGTGAATGCGGGTTACTTGGCGTACATTACTTTGCTCTCGATCGTACCGATGCTGACGGTTCTGCTCTCTATCTTGTCGTCATTCTCCATCTTTGCTGATGTTGGTATCGTGATTCAAAACTTCGTTATTACCAACTTTGTTCCCGCGTCTGGGGATGCCGTACACGGTGCGTTGTTAGAGTTCGTTGCCAATACCGGAAAAATGACGGCGGTCGGTAGTGTGTTCTTATTCATTGCAGCGCTGATGCTGATCTCGAATATTGATAAGAACTTAAACTACATCTGGCGTGTCGATGAGAAGCGACGTGCGGTGCTGTCTTTTTCTATGTACTGGATGGTGCTTACGCTAGGACCTATCTTAGTCGGGGCGAGTATTGCTGCTACTTCTTATGTGACATCATTGAGCTTGCTGCAAAACGAGGTGGTGTCTGGCGCCTTTAATACCGTGATTCGCAAACTTCCTTTGATTCTCTCTTTCTTTGCGTTTTTCGGTCTGTATCTGTTGGTTCCCAACAAAAAGATACACTTTTCTCATGCGGCTGCAGGTTCTCTAGTGGCGGCTCTGTTGTTCGAACTCAGTAAGAAAGGTTTCGCGGCTTACATAACTCAATTCCCTTCTTACCAGTTGATTTATGGCGCATTAGCGGCAATACCAATTCTTTTTGTATGGGTTTATTTGTGCTGGTTGATTGTGTTGGTGGGTGCTGAGGTGACCGCTGCATTGGGTGAGCAGGAACAGTGGAGTGACTCGAAAGAAATGGTACACTCGTCGGATAAAGACAAAATCACAGAGCAAGGAAACAACAGTGATAGCACTGATCCAGAGAGTAAGTGAAGCTGCCGTCCGTGTTGATGGCGAAGTAGTGGGTGAGATTGAGCAAGGCTTATTGGTTCTGTTAGGCGTAGAAAAAGGTGATGACGAAGCCAAAGCCAAACGTTTGATGGAACGAGTGACCACTTATCGTGTCTTTGGAGATGAAGACGATAAAATGAACCTCAACGTGAAGCAGGTAGAAGGTAAGGTATTAGTGGTGTCTCAATTCACTCTGCCGGCCGATACCAAGAAAGGGACACGAGCAGGGTTCTCTCGTGGTGCTCACCCAGAAGATGCTGAGCGTCTTTACAACTATTTCTCTGACCAGTGTGAATCAGTGTTGCCAACGGAACGTGGCCGATTCGCTGCCGACATGAAAGTGTCTTTGGTTAATGATGGCCCAGTGACATTCTGGCTGCAGGTTTAGGCTTAAAGGAATAAGCATGTTTAAACTCATAACACCGACCACCGAAAATCAGCTAAACAAGTATTACCATTTTCGTTGGCAGATGCTCCGTGAACCTTGGCGAATGCCGGTAGGTTCTGAGCGCGATGAATATGACCCAATGAGTCACCATCGCATGATTGTTGATGGTCGTGGTCGCCCGATGGCGATTGGTCGTCTGTATATCACCCCAGATCTGGAAGGTCAGATCCGCTACATGGCGGTGAAGAAATCTCGCCAAAGTAAAGGCATGGGTTCGTTGATTCTAGTCGCACTTGAGTCATTGGCTCGCCAAGAGGGTGCTAAGCGCTTGGTGTGTAATGCACGTGAAGATGCGATCTCATTCTATGAGAAGAATGAATTTGAACGTCGCGGTGAGATTAACGATCAACGTGGCCCTGTGCGTCACCAACAGATGGTTAAGCATCTTGACCCAATGGCAGACGTTCTACGCAAGCCTGAGTGGTGTAATGAGCTTCAGCAGCGCTGGGAACATCAGATCCCGATCAGTGACAAGATGGGCATCAAGATCAACCAATACACGGGTTACCAATTTGAGTGTAGTGCTCAGCTGAATCCCAACTTGAACCCGCATAACACCATGTTTGCGGGCTCCGCTTTTACCTTAGCGACTTTAACCGGTTGGGGTATGACTTGGTTATTGATGAAAGAGCGCGGGCTGACCGGTGATATCGTGCTGGCAGACAGTAATATTCGTTATCGTCACCCGGTTGAGCAAAACCCTGTTGCCTCTACTTCATTGGATGGGATCAGTGGCGACTTGGATCGCCTTGCGTCAGGAAGAAAGGCACGTATCATCATTCACGTGACCATTCATAGCGGCGATGTGGAAGCGGTTGAGTTTACGGGAACCTATATGCTGATCCCTGACTACAAAAAGCGATTATCAACAGACTCCAACGTAAACGTATAGCTGACACTGGCTAACAGATACAGATACAGATACAGATACAGATTAAAGATACAAGGCGCTACTCCTGTGGAGTGGCGCTTTTTTGTTGGCAGTCGTTAATCTCCGAATACTCAGCTTGGGTGAGCTTTCCTGAGATTTGATGGCATGGGTCCGATAGGGTAATCGAGAGGGTGTGTTGCTCGGCTTTAAGCAAGTCGAGTTCTCCAGAAGCCTCGCCATTGAGCGTTTGAACCCTTTGTTCGCCTTGCTCTGCTGCTGATGCACCAATAATGTGCATCGGTTCGAGAGTGAAGCGCCCACGGTCAAAATGCGCATTAAGCTCTGGAATTTCAAACACGTTATCAGTCGATGTTTCAGAAAGCTTGTCATTAAAGGTCATCACACCTTGGCGAACGCTGCCAGTGAGTTGCCCTGTGGTTGAGTAACCGAGCATCAGAGAGTCGCCATATAAACCTGCGGCTTGAAGTTCAAACTCGCCATACCCGGTTGCATCGAGCGGTAATTCAAGTTGCTGCAGCATCGGCGCAATGGGTAACCCATCGGCAGAAATGTCTAAGCTCCACGGCTTGCTGATTTGGTTAAAATCGAGCGTTGCATTGGCTTCAATGTAGCCATTCCTGAGTGGTGCAAACAGACGTGTCAGCGTCCATTTTCCTTGTTCGCTATTCATCTCAACCACAGGCTGTGCGCTGAGAATATTTTGGTAGCTGGCATCATTGGCGCTCGCCATCAGCTTCCCTTGCCACAAGCCCAGTTTTCTATCTTGCAGCAGTTGAACTTGATGCCCCTCGACATGTAATCCAGAGACCTGCCAGTAAGGTTGTTGTGCGAGTTGGATGAGTTGACTGCGTTCTATATTAAGTCGGCTAATCTCGACGTTCTGGAGTTGTGTAAGCCAAGGTATTAGTCGAGCTACGACTAGAGGGCTATCTTGGTTTTCGGTAATCCACTTGATGCCTTGCAGGTCGAGTTGCGCTAATTGAATGCTGCTAGGGGTGACTTCGCCATTGAGCTGAACAGTGCCTTGCAGGAATTGAGTATAGAAATCTTCAATCAGAATCTGGTTTGTTTCTAGGTTGAGCTTGAGGCTTGGCTCGATGAACATGTCATCATCAATGGTCACTCCTTCTGCCTGCAGAGAAAAAATGGCTTTCTGTTGTTTCCAGATTTCAAAAGGCAGTTGGATATTTTCTAGTGAGGCATCAAAGGCTGCGAGGTGGCCATCTTGCCACTCTACGTCACTACGTAGAATATCTAAGCTATTAATGTGATTGATCTGAATACCTGCCACATCCCATTCTTTGTTTAGTAGGCTTTGGGTCTGTTTCTGATTGAGTCGTAAGCCATCGACGGTCACGTTCACCAACGACCAATCTTGTTGATACTGCTCTGCTTGACCGGAAATCTTGGCGCCACGCCAGTCAAATGAAGCACCATAAAGCGTGCTATTGCTAGGTTTTAAGTCTAGGTCAATCAACAGATTATCGAATGCTTCACCTTGCCAATACAGTTGTGAGGCAGAGAGTTGGGTTTTTCCATAAGGGAGAAGTGAGTTGTCGTTGTTCCATTTTGGGGCGGAGATCTGCAGGTCGATGCCTCGCGCATTAAACTCTGGCGTCGAAAAGTCGAGATTGTTGATGGCCAGCTGGTGGAGCTTGATGTTTGGCTGGGTAAATAAAGATGTCAGTGTTCTTAGATCGTCTGCTTCTAATTGCAGGCCACTGATCAAAACAGATTCCAAGACCAGTTTGGCCTCTGTCATCGAGCTGGGGCTGAACCAAAGATCGATCTTGTCGATATACAGAGATGTCTGCTTTTCTGGTTGGCTTTGGGTAATGCCCATTAAGGTGATGTGATAAGGCGCCTGATACTCAACATCTTCAATGAGTACAGGTTGTTCAATCGTATGTTTGATAAAAAAGTTAGCAACATCCGCACGGTATTGGGTCTGCAGGCTTAATAGCAGCGCTGCGATAGTTGCAACGGCGATAGCCAACACAATGCCGAACACCATGAATACCTTTTTCATTCCCTGAAAGCCTTAAATTTCAATAGTCTCAAAACAGAGTGGAACAAAAAGGGTCAAGCATCAACAAAAAAGCCCCTCAAAAGAGGGGCTTGCTACAAAAATATCGTTTTAAATTGGGCGTTCGCTTTTGGCTAAGCCCGAGCAGATGATTGGGTTAGTCCAGTTGAGGGCCAGCCGCAACCAGTGATTTACCTTCAGCATTGTCAGTGTACTTATCAAAGTTGTTGATGAAGCGCTCTGCTAGATCTTTCGCTTTGCTTTCCCATTGTAGAGGGTCAGTGTACGTATCGCGTGGGTCAAGGATCGCTGGGTCAACATCGTGTAGCGCTAGAGGTACTTCTAGGTTAAACATAGGGATAACCTTAGTTTCAGCGTTGTCGATTGAGCCATCTAGGATAGCGTCGATGATGCCGCGAGTATCTTGGATAGAGATACGTTTACCAGTACCGTTCCAACCGGTGTTCACTAGGTAGGCTTCAGCGCCAGCTGCTTCCATACGCTTCACAAGCACTTCAGCGTACTGAGTTGGGTGAAGAGTAAGGAACGCCGCACCAAATGCCGCAGAGAACGTTGGTGTTGGTTCAGTAATACCACGCTCAGTGCCCGCTAGTTTCGCAGTGAAGCCAGATAGGAAGTGGTACTTCGTTTGCTCTGGAGTCAGTTTAGAAACGGGTGGTAGTACACCGAATGCATCAGCAGTCAGGAAGATAACCTTTTGAGCGTGACCGGCTTTTGATACTGGTTTAACGATGTTATCGATGTGGTGAATCGGGTAAGAAACACGAGTGTTCTCAGTTTTTGAACCGTCATCAAAATCGATAGAACCATCACCACGAACCGTTACGTTTTCTAGTAGTGCATCACGACGGATTGCATTGTAGATTTCAGGTTCTGCTTCTTTAGATAGACGAATCGTCTTCGCGTAACAACCACCTTCGAAGTTGAAGATACCATCGTCATCCCAACCGTGCTCATCATCACCGATTAGCTCACGCTTAGGATCGGTTGAAAGCGTAGTTTTACCTGTACCAGATAGACCGAAGAAGATGGCTACATCGCCTTTCTCGCCGACGTTTGCACTACAGTGCATTGAAGCAATGCCTTGCAGAGGAAGCAGGTAGTTCATCATTGCGAACATGCCTTTCTTCATCTCACCGCCGTACCAAGTACCACCGATGATTTGAACGCGCTCTGTTAGGTTGAAAGCAACGAAGTTTTCAGAGTTTAGCCCCTGCTTCTCCCAGTTAGGGTTGGTTGTTTTAGCACCGTTCATTACCACGAAATCAGGTTCGAACGTTGCTAGCTCTTCGTCAGTTGGACGAATGAACATGTTCTTAACGAAGTGCGCTTGCCACGCTACTTCAGTGATAATACGTACACTTAAGCGCGTATCAGGGTTAGCACCACAATAACCGTCGATGACAAACAGGCGCTTGCCAGATAGCTGAGTTGTCACAAGCTCTTTCAGCTCATTCCATACTTCAGTTGTAATCGGTTTGTTGTCATTTTTGCCTTGATCTGACCACCACATGGTATCGCGCGTGGTGTCATCTTTAACAATGTACTTATCTTTTGGTGAGCGGCCAGTAAAGATACCAGTGTCTACCGCAACAGAGCCTAGTTCCGTTACTACGCCTTTTTCGTAGCCTTCCAAACCTGGCAGTGTTTCTTCAACGAATAACTGCTCGTAGCTAGGATTACGAAGAACTTCAGTAACGCCAGTCAGTCCGTGCTTAGTTAGATCAATTTGTGCAGCCTTTGTATGTTCCATAACGGTCATAGGTGCTCCTTGTAGGATATTTTGTAGGGATTTTGTATTAATTTTTTATTGTTATCTGCTCACCATGCTAGCAACGAGACTCGGGGGAAACAGGGATATAGCTCAAAAAATATCCATATTAACCATGGGGTTTTAAGCGTCTCGTCACATATTGGCCCAACTAGTCTATCCTGTACGCAAACCTTTGCGCTAGGGGCGGGAACGTTATTAATTGATTAAAATTAAGCGGTGATTTTATTACGAGATGTTACGGAGTTTGCGCCATTTTGATCACAAAAAAGGCCAGCTGAGTGCTGACCTTTTTGGGGTAAATTACGTGTTTTTGGTACGCCGTAAATTAATGAACCGTATTGCTGCCTTTATCTGCTGCTTCTGCGTACAGTGCATCAACATCATTCTTGTCGAACGAGTAGTTTGTGCCACAGTAATCGCAGTGTAGACCAACGCTTCCTTCGGTGCTTAGGATGTCGTAGATCTCTTCTTGAGCAACGGTAATGATTGCTGCTGCACTTCGATCACGTGAACAGCCGCAGAAGAATTCAACCGGTTGTGGTGTGAATAGCTGTACTTTCTCTTGGTTGTACAAACGGTAAAGCAGTTCGTTCGCTTCTAGAGTGAATAGCTCTTCGTTTTTAACTGTGTCTGTTAGTTGCTCTAGGTGCTCGAAGTCATCTGGAGTACCAGTACCGTCAGGCATTACTTGTAGCAACATACCTGCAGCGTGTGCTTTGCCTTCATGCTCGCCAGTGCGCAGCCATAGACGAGTCTTAAGCTGTTCAGAGTTAGCGAAGTAGCCTTCAAGCACTTGTGCCAGCGTGTCACCTTCAAGACCAACGATACCTTGGTAACGCTCACCTTTCTTAGGATCGATGGTGATCACTAGGTGACCTTTACCCATTAGGTCGTGTAGACCAGCGTCGTCTGCGATATCGCCTTCAAAGCGAGCAACACCACGGATCTTCTGATCGTGATCGCCATTGATAACTGCTAGAGATACTGGGCCGTCACCTTGCAGCTGCATCGTGATAGAACCTTCAAACTTTAGGGTCGCCGTTAGTAGCGTCGTTGAAACCAGTAGCTCACCCAACAGCTTTTGTACTGGAGCTGGGTATTCCTTGCTAGAAATAATCTGTTGGTACGCTTCGTCCATCTGTACCAATTCACCACGTACTGATAGGTCTTCAAATAGGTAGCGATTTAAAACATTACTTGTAGACATTGGGTCTGCCATTTGGCTATTCCTTCTAGCTTATTGAGTCTTGAACTTGATGATGTCACGACGTTGCTTTTTATCTGGGCGACGTTCTGGGGCTGGGCTATGAGCATTTAGCTTGCGCTGTTGTGCAAACTCTTCTCTTTTTGCCAAGCTTTCGGTGGTTTCTTCATAGAGGGTTTGAGCGATCGGAGCTCCACCACGATGGGCTGAGATTTTCTCGATCGTTACCGTCTTTTCTTCATTACCTTGGCGCAGTGTAATCACAGCCCCAAGTTCGACAATTTTACTTGGCTTGCTGCGCTGACCATTATAGTGGACTTTGCCACCATCGACCATGTTGCGAGCAATAGACCGGGTTTTGTAAAAACGAGCTGCCCACAACCATTTATCGAGTCTGACAGCTTCATTAGCAGTTTTCATATAGGGCTGTGCCTTATTAAGTGAGAAATGAATGCGGTTTAACTGTAATGAACAGTGCGCAACATGTTTTTGATGATGCTTATCACATTAAGTAGAAGCTTAAAGTGGAGGCGGTTAGCATTTTTTTCAAGTCATAATACAAAATAGCCATGTTATGCCGATTTATCGATTTGCTATGATATAGTTCAGGATCTTATTGCTTAAATAAGCTTGGTATCGAACGAATGAATAAAAAAGCTGAAAGTTTAATGATTTGCAGCGTTTGTCGTCATGAAAAGGGACTAGGAAAGTGAACTTTTTAGAGCTCAAAAATCGCGTAGGGAATTCTCCTATGTTGAGCCGCTTATTAGAGAATGGATTTGTACTTCAGCAGAAACTAAGCTTAGCGACCTGTTGTGTATTGATTGCAGCTTCCGCATGGATTTTAGGACAGCTTGCATGGTTTATCGAACCTGCTGAGCAAACTGTCGCGCCTTGGGCAGCAACCGCTTCATCATCTTCAGCACCTCAATCGACCCTTGATATCTCTTCTTTGCAGCAGAGCAACATGTTTGGTGCTTACAACCCAAGCACGCCCGCTGTGGTTGAACAGCAAGTTATCCAAGATGCGCCTAAGACGCGATTAAATCTCGTTTTAGTGGGTGCAGTAGCGAGCTCGAATCCAAAACTGAGCTTAGCGGTGATCGCCAATCGCGGCACGCAAGCGACCTACGGAATTAATGAAGAGATTGAAGGCACTCGAGCCAAGTTAAAAGCGGTATTAATCGATCGCGTTATCATTGATAACTCAGGACGAGACGAAACCTTGATGCTTGAAGGTATTGAGTACAAGCGTTTGGCTGTATCAGCGCCTGCGCCACCTCGTAGCTCTTCTTCGGTTCGTGGTAATAACCCGGCTTCTGCAGAAGAGAAGCTTGATGAAATTAAAGCGAAGATAATGAAAGATCCGCAACAAATCTTCCAATATGTTCGACTGTCTCAGGTGAAGCGCGATGATAGCGTTATTGGTTATCGTGTGAGCCCTGGCAAAGATTCAGAACTTTTTAACTCAGTAGGGCTCCAAAACGGAGATATTGCTACTCAGTTAAATGGTCAAGACCTGACAGACCCAGCCGCTATGGGCAACATATTTCGTTCTATCTCAGAGCTGACAGAGTTAAATCTCGTCGTCGAGAGAGATGGTCAACAACATGAAGTGTTTATTGAATTTTAAAACTTTGCGTCTAACGAAGGACGAAAGTGTAGGAGAAGTACGTGAAGCATTGGTTTAAGAAAAGTGCATGGTTATTGGCAGGAAGCTTAATCTGCACACCCGCAGCCATCGCGAGTGATTTTAGTGCCAGCTTTAAAGGCACTGATATTCAAGAGTTTATTAATATTGTTGGTCGTAACCTAGAGAAGACCATCATCGTTGATCCATCGGTGCGCGGAAAAATCGATGTACGCAGCTACGACGTATTGAATGAAGAGCAATATTACAGTTTCTTCTTAAACGTACTAGAGGTGTATGGCTACGCAGTCGTTGAAATGGACTCGGGTGTTCTTAAGATCATCAAAGCTAAAGATTCGAAAACCTCGGCAATCCCTGTTGTTGGTGACCGTGATTCGATCACTGGTGATAGCGTAGTGACACGCGTAGTGACGGTTCGTAATGTCTCGGTTCGTGAACTTTCTCCTCTGCTTCGTCAATTGAACGACAATGCAGGCGCGGGTAACGTTGTGCATTACGACCCAGCCAACATCATCCTTATTACAGGCCGAGCGGCGGTAGTAAACCGTTTAGCTGAAATCATCAAGCGCGTTGACCAAGCGGGTGATAAAGAGATTGAAGTCGTTGAGCTAAAGAATGCTTCCGCGGCAGAAATGGTACGTATCGTTGATGCGTTGAATAAGACCACCGATGCGAAAAACACCCCAGCGTTCCTACAACCTAAATTGGTTGCTGATGAGCGTACCAATGCGATCCTTATTTCAGGTGACCCTAAGGTTCGTAGCCGATTAAGAAAGCTTATCGAGCAGCTTGATGTCGAAATGGCAACCAAGGGCAACAACCAAGTTATCTACCTCAAATACGCAAAAGCAGAAGATCTGGTTGATGTGCTGAAAGGCGTGTCGGACAACCTACAATCAGAGAAGCAGTCATCAACCAAAGGCAGCTCATCGCAACGCAACCAAGTAATGATTTCCGCCCACAGTGATACCAACTCTTTGGTTATTACTGCACAGCCAGACATTATGAATGCGCTGCAAGACGTGATCGCACAACTGGATATTCGTCGTGCTCAAGTATTGATTGAAGCCTTGATTGTTGAAATGGCAGAAGGCGATGGCGTTAACCTTGGTGTGCAATGGGGTAACCTAGAAACGGGTGCAATGATCCAGTACAGCAACACTGGTGCATCGATCGGTGGCGTAATGGTGGGTTTAGAAGAAGCTAAAGATTCTACTACAACCACCGCTGTTTATGACTCTGACGGAAAATTCCTACGAAACGAAACCACCACTGAAGAAGGTGATTATTCAACATTAGCCTCTGCACTTTCAGGTGTTAATGGCGCAGCCATGAGCGTGGTAATGGGTGACTGGACTGCCTTGATCAGTGCGGTAGCAACCGACTCCAATTCAAACATCCTATCTTCTCCAAGTATTACCGTGATGGACAACGGCGAAGCGTCGTTCATCGTTGGTGAAGAAGTTCCGGTTTTAACTGGCTCGACGGCGGGTTCAAGTAACGATAACCCATTCCAAACGGTTGAACGTAAAGAAGTGGGTATCAAGCTTAAAGTGGTGCCACAGATCAACGAAGGTGACTCAGTTCAGCTGAATATTGAACAAGAAGTGTCGAACGTATTGGGCGCGAACGGCGCGGTAGATGTACGTTTTGCTAAACGACAGCTAAATACGTCTGTGATTGTTCAAGATGGCCAAATGTTGGTGCTTGGTGGTTTGATTGATGAACGTGCGTTAGAGAGTGAGTCTAAAGTGCCATTCCTAGGTGATATTCCTGTTCTTGGGCACCTGTTCAAATCAACCAGTACTCAGGTTGAGAAAAAGAATTTAATGGTATTCATTAAGCCAACCATCATCCGTGATGGCATGACAGCAGATGGTATCACTCAGCGTAAATACAACTTCATTCGAGCTGAGCAGCTGTACAAGGCAGAGCAAGGTTTGAAACTGATGGCTGACGATAATATCCCGGTATTGCCTAAATTTGGTACCGATATGAATCACCCGGCTGAAATCCAAGCCTTCATCGATCAAATGGAAACAGAATAATGGCTGAATTGGTAGGGGCGGCACGTACTTATCAGCGCTTGCCGTTTAGCTTTGCGAATCGCTACAAGATGGTGTTGGAATATCAGCACCCAGAGCGTCCGCCGGTACTCTATTATGTAGAGCCTCTAAAATCGGCGGCGATCATTGAAGTAAGCCGTGTTGTGAAAAATGGTTTCACGCCACAAGCGATCAGCGCCGATGAGTTTGATAAAAAGCTGACCGATGCGTACCAACGTGATTCTTCAGAAGCGCGCCAATTGATGGAAGATATTGGTGCCGACAACGACGACTTCTTCTCGTTAGCAGAAGAACTGCCACAAGATGAAGACTTGCTCGAATCGGAAGACGATGCGCCAATCATCAAGCTAATCAATGCGATGCTGGGAGAGGCGATCAAAGAAGGGGCTTCGGATATTCATATCGAAACCTTCGAGAAGTCACTGTCTATCCGTTTCCGTATTGATGGTGTGTTACGTGATGTGTTAGCGCCGAGCCGTAAACTGGCTCCGTTATTGGTTTCGCGTGTCAAGGTTATGGCTAAACTGGATATTGCGGAAAAACGCGTGCCACAAGATGGCCGCATCTCTCTGCGTATCGGTGGCCGAGCGGTTGATGTTCGTGTTTCAACCATGCCTTCTTCGCACGGTGAGCGTGTAGTAATGCGTCTGTTGGACAAGAACGCGACTCGTCTAGACTTGCACAGTTTAGGCATGACAGCAGAGAACCACGAAAACTTCCGCAAGCTTATTCAGCGCCCACACGGCATTATTTTGGTGACGGGTCCTACAGGTTCTGGTAAATCAACGACCTTGTACGCTGGCCTGCAAGAGCTCAACAGTAATGAGCGAAATATTCTAACCGTTGAAGACCCAATCGAATTTGATATCGATGGCATTGGTCAAACACAGGTGAACCCTAAGGTTGATATGACCTTTGCTCGTGGCTTACGTGCCATTCTTCGTCAAGATCCCGATGTCGTAATGATTGGTGAGATACGTGACTTGGAGACCGCGGAGATCGCTGTTCAAGCCTCTTTGACCGGTCACTTAGTAATGTCGACCCTTCACACCAATACTGCAATCGGTGCGATTACACGTCTACGTGATATGGGCATCGAACCCTTCTTGATCTCTTCTTCGCTGCTGGGTGTTCTGGCTCAGCGCTTGGTTCGTACTCTGTGTAACGACTGTAAAGAACCTTATGAAGCTGATAAAGAGCAGAAAAAGCTGTTTGGACTGAAGAAGAAAGAGAGTTTGACGCTTTACCATGCAAAAGGATGTGAAAGCTGCAGTCACAAAGGCTATCGAGGCCGTACCGGTATTCATGAGCTATTGATGATTGACGATTCGGTGCAAGAGCTGATTCACAGTGAAGCTGGTGAACAGGCAATTGAGAAAGCAATTCGTGGCACAACACCAAGTATTAGAGATGATGGCTTGAGCAAAGTTCTTAAAGGGGTAACGTCCCTAGAAGAAGTGATGCGCGTGACCAAGGAAGTCTAATATGGCGGCATTTGAATACAAAGCACTGGATGCCAAAGGTAAGAGCAAAAAGGGCTCGATTGAAGCGGATAACGCTCGTCAGGCTCGCCAACGCTTAAAAGAACAAGGCTTGATGCCGGTTGAGATGACCGAAGCTAAAGCGAAAACATCGAAAGGTGCTCAGCCATCAACCAGCTTTAAGCGTGGTATCAGCACACCAGACCTTGCTTTGATTACTCGCCAAATTTCTACCTTGGTGCAATCAGGCATGCCGTTAGAGGAGTGTTTGAAGGCCGTCGCTGAGCAGTCTGAAAAGCCACGCATTCGAACCATGCTGCTGTCGGTTCGCTCGAAGGTAACGGAAGGTTATTCGCTAGCGGATAGCTTGGCTGATTACCCGCACATCTTTGATGAACTGTTTAGAGCTATGGTCGCAGCTGGTGAGAAATCGGGTCACTTAGATGCAGTATTGGAGCGACTGGCTGATTACGCAGAAAACCGTCAGAAGATGCGCTCTAAGTTGCTGCAAGCGATGATCTACCCAGTCGTGCTAGTGGTGTTTGCGGTGACGATTGTTTCGTTCCTGTTGGCAACAGTAGTACCTAAGATCGTTGAACCGATTATCCAAATGGGCCAAGAACTTCCTCAATCGACACAATTTTTATTAGCATCGAGTGAATTTATCCAGAATTGGGGCATCCAATTACTGTTGTTGATCATCGGTGTGATTGTATTGGTTAAGACCGCGCTGAAAAAGCCGGGTGTTCGTATGAGTTGGGATCGCAAGCTATTAAGCATTCCACTGATCGGCAAGATAGCAAAAGGGATTAATACCTCTCGTTTTGCACGAACACTCTCTATCTGTACCTCGAGTGCGATTCCTATCCTTGAAGGGATGAAGGTTGCGGTAGATGTGATGTCGAATCACCATGTGAAGCAACAAGTACTGCAGGCGTCAGACAGTGTTAGAGAGGGGGCAAGCCTGCGTAAAGCGCTCGATCAAACCAAACTCTTCCCTCCAATGATGCTGCATATGATCGCCAGTGGTGAGCAGAGTGGTCAGTTGGAACAAATGCTGACAAGAGCGGCGGACAACCAAGACCAAAGCTTTGAATCGACGGTGAATATCGCGTTAGGTATCTTTACGCCAGCACTTATCGCTTTGATGGCAGGTTTAGTGCTGTTCATTGTGATGGCGACTCTAATGCCGATGCTTGAAATGAATAATTTGATGAGCGGTTAACCTACCGCTTATAAGACGTTAGTTTTGGATTATCGAGAAGAAGGACATTATTACCTTCAACTCGCTGTCTGTAATTTGGAGAAAATAATGAAAAACAGAATGAAGAAACAATCAGGCTTTACCCTATTAGAAGTGATGGTTGTTGTGGTTATCCTTGGCGTATTGGCGAGCTTTGTTGTACCTAACCTATTGGGTAACAAAGAGAAGGCTGATCAACAAAAAGCCATCACTGATATCGTGGCGCTAGAGAACGCGCTAGATATGTACAAACTGGATAACAGCGTTTACCCAACAACGGATCAAGGTCTTGATGCATTGGTTTCTAAGCCAAGCAGCCCAGAGCCTCGCAACTACCGCGACGGTGGCTACATCAAGCGTCTGCCAAACGACCCATGGGGTAACGAGTACCAATATCTAAGCCCTGGTGATAACGGCACTATCGATATTTTCACTCTTGGTGCTGATGGTCAAGAAGGTGGTGAAGGTATTGCTGCGGATATTGGCAACTGGAACATGCAGGATTTTCAATAAGCTTCAGCTTATTGTTTGATTCGTTGCTGTTGGTTGATAAGTTATTGAGCTTGATACGTTATTGATGGTAGGACGTAAACAGATGGAGTCTAAAGGTGAAAACTAAGCAAACACAGCCAGGTTTCACCTTAATTGAGATTCTTTTGGTGTTGGTATTACTGTCAGTAACGGCGGTCGCGGTGATCGCGACCATACCTACCAATAGCAAAGACGTCGCCAAAAAATACGCTCAAAGCTTTTATCAGCGAGTTCAATTACTCAACGAAGAGGCTATTTTGAGTGGTTTGGATTTTGGCGTTCGTGTTGATGAAAAGAAATCGACCTATGTACTGATGGCGCTTAAGTCTGAAGGCTGGCAAGAAGTTGATTTTGAAAAAATCCCCTCTTTAACTGAACTACCGGAAGAACTCGCATTGTCACTGACCCTAGGTGGTGGCGCATGGGAAGACGATGATCGGTTGTTCAACCCAGGAAGCTTGTTTGATGAAGATATGTTTGCTGATCTTGAAGAGGAAAAGAAGCCGAAACCACCACAGATCTATATCTTGTCGAGTGCTGAAATGACGCCATTTGTATTGTCGTTTTATCCAAATACCGGAGACACCATACAAGATGGTTGGCGTATTCGAGTATTGGACAATGGTGTGATTCGACTGCTAGAACCGGGAGAAGAAGATGAAGAGGAATAACCGTTCTCCTTATCGTTCTCGTGTTATGCCCCTTGGTTCTCGAGGAATGACGCTGCTTGAGGTATTGGTTGCGCTCGCTATCTTTGCGACTGCGGCGATCAGTGTGATTCGTGCTGTTACTCAGCACATCAATACCCTCAGTTATCTAGAAGAAAAAACCTTCGCGGCTATGGTCGTTGATAATCAAATGGCTTTGGTGATGCTGCATCCTGAGAAGCTAAAAAAAGCGCAGGGCACACAAGAGTTGGCCGAGAGAGAGTGGTTTTGGAAGGTCACGCCAATCGATACTAGCGATGATTTATTAAAGGCGTTTGATGTGAGTGTGGCAACCAGTAAACAAGCTTCTCCAGTGGTCACGGTGCGCAGCTATGTGGTCAATTAAAAGCATGTGGTCAACTAAGAGCATGTCCGCCAATAAGCGTGTGCCTCGAAAACAAGGTCTATCTTCGAAAGGGAGAGGCTTTACCTTAATTGAGGTTTTGGTCTCGATCGCTATCTTTGCCACGTTAAGCATGGCGGCTTATCAGGTAGTCAATCAGGTTCAGCGCAGCAACGAGCTTTCAATCGAGCGCAGTGCTCGTTTAAATCAACTGCAACGTAGCTTAGTCATTTTAGATAATGATTTTCGCCAGATGGCGGTACGACAATTTCGTACCAACGGTGAAGAAGCATCATCTAAGCTGATCTTAATTAAAGAGTATTTACTGGATTCCGACAGCGTTGGCATCATGTTTACTCGCCTTGGCTGGCATAACCCACAGCAGCAGTTTCCTCGCGGAGAAGTCACCAAAGTGGGTTACCGCATTAAAGAAGAAACACTTGAGCGTGTGTGGTGGCGTTACCCCGATACCCCTGCAGGTCAAGAAGGTGTGATTACGCCTTTGCTTGATGATGTTGAAAGCTTGGAATTCGAGTTTTATGACGGAAACCGCTGGGGGAAAGAGTGGCAAACCGACAAATCGCTACCGAAAGCGGTAAGGTTAAAGCTAACCTTGAAAGATTATGGAGAGATAGAGCGTATTTATCTCACCCCAGGTGGCACGCTAGATCAGGCCGATGATTCTTCAAACAGTGACTCTTCAAGTAGTAATGAGGGGAATAATGACTCATCGAACTAACAAGCTTGCACGGACAAGGTCTGCCATGGGGCGCAAGCAGCGTGGTGTCGCGCTGATCATTATTCTGATGCTATTGGCGATCATGGCAACCATAGCTGGCAGTATGTCGGAACGCCTGTTTACTCAATTTAAGCGCGTTGGCAATCAACTGAATTACCAACAGGCTTACTGGTACAGCATTGGTGTCGAAGCACTGGTGCAAGACGGCATTAGGCAAAGCTACAAAGACAGTGATACCGTCAATTTGAGCCAACCATGGGCGTTAGAAGAACAGGTATACCCATTGGATTATGGTCAAGTTAAAGGCCGTATTGTTGATGCTCAGGCATGTTTTAATCTCAATGCGTTGGCTGGTGTGACGGCGACTTCAAGTAACCAAACACCTTATTTAATTACGGTTTGGCAAACCTTGTTGGAAAACCAAGATGTTGAGCCTTATCAGGCCGAGGTTATAGCGCATTCAAGCTGGGAATTTGTTGATAGCGATACCCGAACCACCTCTTCAGCAGGTGTAGAAGACAGTACTTATGAGGCGATGAAGCCACCTTATTTGGCGGCGAATGGCTTAATGGCCGATGAGTCCGAACTACGAGCTGTTTATCAAGTTACCGGTGAGGTGATGAATAAGGTTCGCCCCTTTGTTTGTACTCTGCCGAGTGACGATTTTCGCTTGAACGTGAATACACTTACGGAAAAGCAGGCACCGTTATTGGAAGCGATGTTTGCCCCCGGCTTAAGTGAATCGGATGCCAAACAGCTGATAGACAAACGCCCATTCGATGGCTGGGATACGGTGGATGCGTTTATGGCTGAACCGGCCATTGTGGGTGTGAGTGCCGAAGTCAGCAAGAAAGCGAAAGCATATTTAACTGTAGATAGCGCCTATTTTGAGCTTGATGCAGAGGTATTAGTTGAGCAGTCACGTGTACGTATACGGACGCTTTTCTATAGTAGTAATCGAGAAACAGTGACGGTAGTACGCCGTCGTTTTGGAGGAATCAGTGAGCGAGTTTCTGACCGTTCGACTGAGTAGCGAACCACAAAGCCCTGTGCAGTGGTTAGTTTGGTCGACAAGCCAACAAGAAGTGATAGCAAGTGGCGAACTGTCTAGCTGGGAGCAGCTTGATGAGTTAACGCCTTACGCTGAAAAGCGCAGCTGTATCGCTTTATTGCCGGGAAATGAATGCTTAATTAAGCGTGTTGAGATCCCGAAAGGTGCTGCTCGCCAGTTCGACTCTATGCTGCCGTTTTTATTAGAAGACGAAGTCGCACAAGATATCGAAGACTTACACCTGACTATTTTAGATAAAGACGCAACGCACGCGACAGTGTGTGGTGTCGATCGTGAATGGTTAAAGCAAGCGTTAGACCTGTTTCGCGAAGCCAATATTATCTTCCGTAAGGTGTTGCCAGATACACTGGCTGTGCCTTTTGAAGAGCAAGGCATCAGTGCATTACAGATCGACCAGCATTGGCTATTACGCCAGGGTAACTATCAAGCCGTATCGATCAGCGAAGCATGGTTACCGATGTTTTTGCAAAGTGATTGGGTTGTTGCTGATGACGAAGAGCAAGCGACGACTATCTTCAGCTACACCGCAATGCCGAGCGATGACGTTCAACAGCAAAGCGGTGCGAATTGGCAAGCAAAGCCTGCGGAATTAGTGATGTCTTTGCTGAGCCAGCAAGCGATCACAAGCGGCGTAAATTTACTGACTGGCACCTTTAAAACCAAATCTTCATTCAGTAAATATTGGCGCGTATGGCAGAAAGTCGCGATTGCTGCTTGTTTGCTGGTGGCTGTGATCGTGACTCAACAAGTGTTGAAGGTTCAGCAATTCGAAGCTCAAGCACAAGCTTACCGCATGGAGAGTGAGCGTATCTTTAGGGCTGTGCTGCCAGGTAAACAACGTATTCCGACAGTAAGCTACCTTAAGCGTCAGATGAATGATGAAGCTAAGAAATACGGTGGCTCAGGCGATGGTGACTCCTTACTTGGTTGGTTAGCATTGCTGCCAGAAACGTTAGGACAAGTGAAATCGATCGAAGTCGAAAGCATTCGCTACGATGGTAATCGTTCTGAGATTCGACTACAGGCGAAAAGTTCTGACTTCCAACATTTTGAGACCGCGAGAGTGAAGCTCGAAGAGAAATTTACCGTCGAACAAGGTCCGTTAAACCGTAATGGCGATGCCGTATTTGGCAGCTTTACTCTTAAACCCCATCAATAACCTGCGTAAGGAGATCAGTGATGAGAAATATGATTGAGCCACTCCAAGCGTGGTGGACTTCAATAAGTCAAAGAGAGCAACGATTAGTTATTGGTTGCTCAATTCTGTTGGTGGTCGGTGTCGTTTATTGGGGGCTAATCCAGCCACTCAGTCAGCGAGCTGAACTCGCGCAGACCCGTATTCAAAGCGAGAAGCAACTACTGGCTTGGGTAACCAATAAAGCCAATGAAGTGGTTGAACTACGAGGCAGTGGTGGCATTAGTGCCAGTCAACCTCTGAACCAATCTGTGCCTGCTTCTATGCGTCGCTTTAATATCGAGCTGATACGTGTGCAACCACGGGGCGAGATGCTGCAAGTGTGGGTAAAACCAGTGCCTTTTAATAAGTTCGTTGACTGGCTAACATATCTGAAAGAAAAACAGGGTGTTGAGGTCGAGTTTATGGATATTGATCGCTCTGATAACCCTGGGGTTATTGACGTCAACCGACTACAGTTTAAACGAGGTTAATGTGAAACGCGGTTTATCTTTTAAGTATGGCCTGCTCTTCAGTAGCATCTTTATCGTCTTTTTCTCGGTCAGCTTGTTGCTGCACTTGCCGGCTTCTTTTGCTCTCAAGCAGGCTCCTGCTGTGCGCGGCTTGAGTATCGAAGGCGTGGAGGGCACCGTTTGGCAAGGCAGCGCTAACAACATCGTGTGGCAGAGCATCAATTACGGTTCAGTGCAGTGGGATTTCCAGTTTTCTAAGCTATTTCAAGCCAAAGCAGAACTGGCGGTTCGTTTTGGTCGTAACAGTGACATGAACTTATCAGGTAAAGGGCGTGTCGGGTACAGCATGAGCGGCGCGTACGCAGAGAACTTAGTAGCTTCAATGCCTGCTATGAACGTGATGAAATACGCTCCAGCTATTCCAGTACCGGTTTCTATTGGTGGACAAGTTGAACTGACGATCAAGCATGCGGTTCACGCTCAGCCTTGGTGTCAATCTGGCGAAGGTACACTGGCTTGGTCTGGTGCCGCAGTCGACTCTCCTGTTGGCTCGCTAGACCTTGGCCCTGTGATTGCAGACATAACCTGTGAAGACAGCACAATTGCAGCGAAAGGCACTCAGAAGAGCGATCAGGTAGACAGTGAGTTTTCAGCGAGCGTAACACCCAACCAACGCTATACGTCGGCGGCATGGTTTAAGCCGGGGGCGGAATTCCCGCCAGCAATGCAGAGTCAGCTTAAGTGGTTGGGCAACCCTGATAGCCAAGGTAAGTACCAGTTTACTTATCAAGGTCGTTTTTAGCTAAACAGCTAGGGTCACTAAATTACGAGATATAAAAAACGGGCACCTCACTGAGGTGCCCGTTTTGTTTGTTCTGAGAATCTAGAGGATATCTGACGGTTAAAGGGAGCAAACTCGCCTAGTCTTTGCCTTGCAAAATTTCTACCCACGGTAAGTCGGCATCACCGAGCACAATGAAGTTTGGATTCTCAAGCGTTTCTCTTTCATTGTACGAAAGTGGTTCTAGTTGAGTACTTAAGATACGTCCGCCAGCTTCTTCAACAATGCACTGGGTTGCGGCGGTATCCCACTCTCCGGTTGGTCCAAGGCGCAGATAACAATCCACAGCACCTTCTGCGACTAAACATGCCTTAAGCGCTGCTGAGCCTAGAGGAACCAAATCATAATTCCATGCTGAGCTCATACGGCTAGTGATGCGATTGATGTCCTGGCGACGGCTGATCGCCATGGCGATTGACTGGTTTGGCAGCTCGTGACGATGCGTTTTGATTTTCACGCTGTCATTAAGGTCTGGGATCTTCCAAGCGCCTTTGCCACTGTAAGCGTAATAGCTCACACCTGAAACGGGTGCGTATACCACGCCCATCACTGGCTTGTTATGCTCGATTAGGGCGATAATTGTCGCGAAATCACCACTTCGTGCGATGAACTCCTGGGTGCCGTCCAGTGGGTCAACTAACCAGTAGCGATCCCATTGAGAGCGTTGTTCTAGGCTGATGTCGGCGTCTTCTTCGGATAATACGGGAATATCAGGCGTCAATTCACTGAGTTTTTTTAATATCAGCTTATGTGCTGCAAGATCGGCACTGGTTACTGGAGTGTCATCACTCTTAATGAACTCTTCGTAATCCTTTTTCTCGTATATCTCTAAGATGAGTTGACCAGCAGAGCGAGCAATCTCAATGACAGAGGGTAGGAGGTGAGACAAATCTTTTGTTATTGGCATAAATGTTCTCTTACTCTTAGAGCGAGCCTGAATGTTCTAGTTATTGTTTAATACACGAAGGCTTAAAAGCAGGGCTGTAATACTGCGAGCCTCACAGAAATCGAGATGTGTTAACAGTTCTTCGGCTTGAGCAAGTGGCCAGCGCACAATGTCGAGAGGCTCTGGCTCATCACCTTCTAGCTTTTCTGGGTAGAGGTCTTCTGCAATAAACAGCGTCATTTTGCTAGAGAAGTAAGAGGGCGCAAGGATCACTTCCTTCAGCGGAGTTAGCTTGTTGGCACCGAAGCCTATCTCTTCTTTGAGTTCGCGAACGGCGGCTTCGTTTGGCTGCTCACCTGGGTCGATAAGCCCTTTAGGAAAGCCCAGCTCATAGCGTTCTGTGCCCGCTGCGTATTCACGCACCAACAGAATATCGCCTTGTTCAGTAATCGGAACCATCATTACTGCGTTGCGGCCGCTAGGCTTCATGCGTTCGTAAGTGCGCTGTTCGCCGTTTGAAAAGCGTAAATCGAGAGACTCGATAGAGAATAGTTTTGATTGAGCGACAGTTTGCTGAGCCAAAATCTCTGGCTTGGTCCTTTTTGTCATTGCGCTCGCTCCTTAGCTCATTGGAATTCTTTCTTATAAAGTCATTCTAATATAGGGGAAATGACGTTGAGTTCCTAGATCCGAGTTTTCATATCCTAGAATTATTAGAGCAGGAACCGATTGCGATCACTTGAATACCTTACTCAAGATGGTAACCAACCGAGAATTCCGGTTATTTCGTTCAGGAATACAAGAGCATAGGGGGCGTATCAACTTAGCCTCAAAACAAAAAAGGTTGATGCTTGCGCATCAACCTTTTTAATCAGTGATTCATACTAACTGAGTAATTAGTAGTAAGAGTGCTCACCACGATCGTGCTCAGTTGCGTCACGAACAGCAGTCAGTTCACCTTCGAATTGTTGAAGAAGTTCTTTCTCGATGCCTTCTTTTAGCGTTACATCAACCATAGAACAACCGTTACAACCGCCACCGAATGCAACAATAGCAGCGCCGTCTTCAGTGATTTCTACCAAGCTAACGTGACCACCGTGACCAGCAAGCTGTGGGTTAACCTGTGTTTGGATTGCGTATTCAACGCGTTCTACAAGTGGTGCATCATCAGATACTTTACGCATTTTAGCGTTTGGTGCTTTAAGCGTTAGTTGAGAGCCCATTTTGTCAGTCACGAAGTCAATCTCAGCTTCGTCTAGGAATGGTAGGCTTAGCTCATCTACGTATGCAGAGAATGCTTCGAAAGAAAGCTTTGTATCAGACGCTTCGATAGCATCTGTTGGGCAGTAAGAAACACCACACTCAGCGTTTTGTGTGCCTGGGTTTACCACGAACACACGAATGTTTGTACCTTCAGGCTGCTGTGACAGCAGATTGGCAAAGTGAGTTTGAGCTGTTTCTGTAATAGTAATATTTGACACGACGAATACCTGAGTAGATTTGTAGGTTATTAGCGCCATTCTACTCCTGTCAGATTTGTAATTCAGCCCTTTTTTGTTGGATTGCTGTACAAGTAGTGATTCACAGCTTTTATCCAGAGGGCTCAGGAGTGCGGCAGATGCAGTAAATATCAATCCTTTTAACGCCCACTTCAAGTAGTAATTGGCATAATTGATACACAGTACTGCCGGTGGTTACAACATCATCAATTATCGCGACGTGAGAGGGGATAGTTCCTTGAACGTCTTGTTTTCGCAGCGCAAAAGCGTTCTTTAGATTGTGTAATCGTGCGGATTTAGTCAGCCCCTGCTGGGAAGCAGTTGAGCGAATTCGACGAAAGAGCACATCACTTTCAACTCCAAGCTCTTGAGCCGTGTAGTCGGCTAGCAGCTGACTTTGGTTAAAGCCACGATGAGTGTATCGGCGCCAATGCAGCGGTACGCTGGTGATCAGGGGAGCAGAATGTTCGATACGTGATGCTAATAGCTTAGATAAATCACGTGCAAACCAAAACTTATCAGCGTACTTCATTTGCTGAATGTAACCTGCTGTAGGAAAGGTGTAGTCGCCGACACAATAGAGGCGATGCCACGGTGGAGGTTGAGATAAACACTCACCACACTGATCGACAGTGATTACTGTTTTTAAGCCACATCGCTGACAGCGTGGCACTGGCTCAAAGAGTTTGAGACAAGAATTGCACCATCGAGGGTGAGCATCACTGGGCAGTTTATCAAGTTTGCACAGGTGGCATTGAGGTGTGACCAGACGTGGTGTGTGTTTTTGTAGCCAATCGGATAACATAGCTCGCGATGCTTTTGGGTTATGGTGTTCCTTTTGCTAACCATACTGAAAAGTGCGGATTATCGCTGATGGAAAAAGTAGGGAATATTGAGAATGAGTGACGCGTTATATTGGCATGTTTCTGGGCAAGGGCCTGATTTAGTACTGGTTCACGGTTGGGGAATGAACGGTGCGGTATGGCAACAAACCGTTAATGCATTACAAGCTGATTTTCGAGTGCATGTTGTCGATTTACCAGGGTATGGACACAGCGCGCACTGCCACGCTCAAGATCTTGAAGAGATAGCTCAGCAGCTTTTGGCCGAAGCACCAAAGCAAGCGATTTGGGTAGGTTGGTCACTTGGAGGTTTGGTCGCAACGCACATGGCTCTCCATCACTCAGATTACGTGAGCAAGCTGGTGACTGTCGCCAGTTCTCCTAAATTCGCTGCTGCTAAAGAGCCCGTATTATGGCGAGGTATTCAGCCAAACGTATTAAGCGCATTCACCGAACAGCTGGTGGAAGACTTCCAAACCACCATCGAACGCTTTATGGCATTGCAAGCCATGGGTAGCCCTTCAGCAAGACAAGATGTAAAACAGCTCAAGCAAGCGGTGCTGTCTCGTCCGTTGCCGAACTCTGAATCATTATTGGCAGGATTAAAGATGCTGTCGGATGTCGATCTGCGTGAACAACTGCCTGAGATTTCAGTGCCAATGCTGCGCTTGTATGGTCGACTGGATGGTTTAGTGCCAATAAAAGTCGCCAAGGATTTGGGTGCTGCACTGCCTCATACCGAACAATACATCTTTACTCAGTCCTCGCATGCGCCATTTATGACCGAAGCAAATGCCTTCTGCAGTGAACTGATCAGCTTCGCGCAAAAATAATCGCTAAATTTATCGCTGACTTGGTCGATATATAACCTAACCAAAGCGTTGCATGATACTCAGACCTCACTCTCTCCAGAGCTGATTGCGGTAAGTTTTGGGCTATGCCTGTTGTGTAACTCAGCACAGCAGTGTTATGGCAATAGTGATGGGCGATTCTTGAGGAGAGTTCGCGATGATTGTGTCACCTGCAACTGCAGTAAGTGTGCCACTGATCGCCCCATCCGTTAATGTGCAAACAGAGCAAGTTGCGCGTGATAATAAAGTCCGAGAGCCTGTTGCTCCCGCAGTAGCATTGGCGAAAACCAATGCAGAGCGCAAGGTAAAGTCGGACGATAAACGAAGGCAGCAGTCGGCTTGGGATCCTTCAGACCATCCTGGTTATGAAATGGAGAACGAGTCAGAGGCCAATTCGGTTAGCCAAGAAGAGTCACAAGATCCTTTTGATAGACTGTTCAGCTTGTTGGCCCTGAGAACATACAGTGCCGACCAAGGAAAAGGCTATACCATGCGTTTCCGCCTGCCAAAGCATGTTTTAGATGCGGCGATTCAGGAGGGACAGATGGAGAAACGACGTAAGGTCATAAAATATCATTATGGTCATGCTGTTGCGCCTCATGCTCCATCAGAAATGCTGATTGTGTTGTAATTATACTCTTCATACTTGAAGCCGCAGCGTTGTTAACTGCGTAAGTTCACCCTAATTACATAGAACCCCTATGCTCATAGGGATGAACTTACTTGTTGCCTAGCTGCAACCCCAATTATTTCGAGTATAAAATACGTAGAATACAGCTCAGCTTCGATGTCTTTTTTGAACACATAATAAAAAAACCTGCATACCCTTAGGGATGCAGGTTTTCTGTTTTAGGCGAATCCGTTTTTTTAGATGAGCTAACGGATTATTTTTTCGCTTTAGCAAAAGCAGCAGCGAAAGCACCGCCCATCGCAGCGTTTTGTTGCGGCTCCTCACGACGGCGTTGTCCACCTTGTGAGTTTTGATTCGGTCGGCTTTGCGTACGAGGTGTACTTGAACGTTGTGCTCGGTTGTCTTGGCCTGGTTCATCTTTCATGCGCATGCTGAGTGCAATACGTTTACGCTGAACATCCACTTCCATCACCTTCACCTTGACGATGTCACCGGCTTTTACCACTTCACGTGGGTCAGCGACAAAGCGATCGGTCAGTGCTGAAATATGCACCAAGCCGTCTTGGTGAACACCAATATCAACGAACGCACCAAAGTTAGCTACGTTCGACACCACACCTTCTAAGATCATGCCAGGTTCTAAGTCAGACATGCTATTTACGCCATCGGCGAACGTTGCCGTCTTGAACTCAGGACGAGGATCTCGACCCGGTTTATCCAGCTCTTTGATGATGTCGGTTACTGTCGGTACACCAAAATTCTCATTAGTGTAATCAACCGCATGTAAACCACGTAAGAAGTCTGTGTTGCCCACCAGAGACTTAATGTCTTTGTGGTTTTTCTCAGCGATGTTCTTCACCACTGGGTAAGCTTCTGGGTGCACCGATGATGCATCTAGCGGGTTCTTGCCGTCCATGATACGCAGGAAGCCAGCACACTGTTCAAAGGCTTTTGGCCCCAAACGAGCGACTTTTTTCAGTGTCGTACGTGCTTCGAAGCGACCATTTTCATCACGGTAGTCGACGATGTTCTGAGCGATCGCGCTAGAAAGGCCTGCAACACGAGTCAGTAGTGCTGCAGAAGCGGTATTCACATCAACACCAACCGCGTTTACACAGTCTTCGACAATCGCATCTAAGCGCTTGGCAAGCATGGTTTGGCTTACATCGTGTTGGTATTGGCCCACACCGATCGATTTAGGGTCAATCTTCACAAGCTCAGCTAGAGGATCTTGTAGACGACGCGCAATAGACACCGCACCACGAATCGAGACATCCATATTCGGGAATTCTTTTGCCGCTAGCTCAGAAGCAGAATAAACCGATGCGCCCGCTTCGCTGACAATGATTTTCTGTGCCGTTAGGTTGCCACGCTTAATTACGTCAGCAACAAAACTGTCTGTTTCGCGTGAAGCGGTACCATTACCAATCGCGATTAAATCAACATTGAACTGGCGAACCATCTGCTCAACCACGTGTGCAGATTTATCGTATTGCTTTTGAGGTGGGTGAGGGTAAATGGTCTCGGTTGCCAGAACCTTACCCGTAGAATCCACCACTGCGATTTTCGAACCAGTACGTAAACCCGGATCTAAGCCCAACGTTGCACGAGGACCAGCAGGAGCCGCCATCAACAAGTCTTTAAGGTTGGTTGCGAACACTTCAATAGCTTCGATCTCTGCACGCTCTTTCATCGCGCCCATTAGCTCGGTTTCCATGTGCATAGAAACCTTAATACGCCATGCCCAGCTAATCACTTGCTTACGCCATGCATCTGCAGGTGCGCTGCTCAGGGTTATACCGTAGTGATCAGAGATGATGTTTTCGCAGTAAGAACCACGGACACCTTCTTCTTGTTCTGGGTCAGCATTCATCGCCAACGTTAGGAAGCCTTCATTACGGCCACGTAGCATTGCAAGTGCGCGGTGAGAAGGCACTTTGTTGAGTGTTTCGTTGTGTTCGAAATAGTCTTTGAACTTCTCGCCAGCTTGCTCTTTGCCTGCCACGACACGTGAAACGAGCTCAGAGTTACGTGTTAGATGTTGGCGAATTTTTTCAAGTAGGTTTGCGTCTTCTGCAATACGCTCCATCACGATTGCACGTGCACCATCGAGCGCGGTTTTAGTATCAGCAATGCCTTTATCGCTACTGATGAAGTTAGCGGCTTCGGTTTCAGGGTCGTGCTGTGGTTCATTCCAAAGTGTATCGGCAAGTGGCTCTAAGCCTGCCTCAATCGCGATCTGACCTTTGGTACGACGCTTTGGTTTGTATGGCAGGTATAAATCTTCAAGGCGAGTCTTGCTGTCTGCTTGAGTGATATCACGCTCGAGTTCTGGCGTGAGTTTTCCTTGGTCTTGAATCGACTTAAGAATCGTTTGGCGACGATCGTCGAGCTCGCGAAGGTATGAAAGGCGACTATCAAGGTTACGTAGTTGGGTATCGTCTAAGCCACCCGTGACTTCTTTACGGTAGCGGGCAATAAAGGGAACGGTGTTACCGTCGTCAATTAGGTTTACTGCGGCGGTGACTTGCTCTGAACGAACATTCAGTTCTTCAGCAATCAGTCGACAGATAGCTTGGCTCATCCGATGAATCTCTTATTTAATATCATGACAAATACATGGGGGTGAGCGTACGCTTTTTCTAGCTTTGGCTGTGTAATTATCCTGTCAGAAGTCGAATTTCCGTTTGTGATACCCACTTTGTGCGAGATCTCTCACACGTGGTGTGCGACTAAGTCACTTTAAATCGATGTGATCGTCTTAAAACAAAGCTAAGTTATTGATTTTATTTGGTTGTGTGTTTGTGGGCGTATTTCTCACCTGAAATGTTTTTTGGGACTATCTAGGAAACTCGCCCAAATGCCGTAATATTTAACTTGTCGACAGGGAGTTGGCAGGAACAGGAAAAAGCCTAATGGACTAGGTATCTTCAGGATGAAGATTTGATTACTTAGGATGAGTGGTCAGCAAGGAAGTTATAATCTCTGGATGAGATTCGCCAGTCAGGATGACAGGCTAGAATGGACACCGCTAGGATGGCGATGAACAAAAAGGAAATTGGTTAAAGGATTTAGCCACTATCAAGGAAAGATGCAGGGAGCACCTTATCTCGAAGAGATAAACAGTAGCCGGATTGCTGCGATAGAGACTTAACCCCGTCAGGCGAAAGCCTAGCGGGGTTTTCTTTTATTTGGAGTTTGAGTCTGCTTGAACACTCAGCTCATCGCTAAGTGTTATTAAGTTTGGCTATGCGTTGTCTGCGTAGCTGATCGAGTTAATGAACCACTCTTTATCACCTTCCGGTGTGGTTACCGTAAACTCATCATCCACTTCTTTCTTGAGCAGAGCTCTAGCCATTGGAGAGTCGATAGAGATATAACCTTTAGCATCGCCGTAGATCTCTTCAGGCCCAACAATGCGAAACTTCTTAATTTCTCCATCATCATTCTCAATTTCGACCCAAGCACCGAAAAATACCTTACCTTCTTGTTGTGGTGAGTAATCAACGATCGTGACATCAGGTAGGAACTTTCTTAAGAAACGCACACGGCGATCAATCTGACGAAGCAAACGCTTATTGAAGGTGTAATCTGCGTTTTCTGAACGATCTCCAAGGCTTGCAGCCCAAGTGACTATCTTGGTAATTTCAGGACGCTTCTCGTGCCATAAGTGGTCATGTTCTGCTTTGAGCTTGTTATAACCTTCTCGAGTGATAAGTTTGGTTTTCATAAATCTGACTTAATGAAATGATGATCTAAGATAGAATATATAGAAAGGCAACATACGTTAACAATTATTTAGGCGACTTTTTCCCCAATAATGTTACATTTTTAATGTCTTATACAATTTACCAAGAATGCTTAACCTCAGGTTTAAGCTTTAATAGGTGGAACCATTACATGCAAGAAAACTACAAAATTTTAGTGGTCGATGACGATGCTCGTTTACGTGCACTGCTAGAACGCTATCTGTCAGAGCAGGGCTTTCAAGTGCGTAGCGTGGCAAACAGTGAGCAGATGGACCGCCTGTTAACCCGTGAAAATTTTCACTTGATGGTATTGGATTTAATGTTGCCGGGCGAAGATGGTCTTTCGATCTGTCGTCGTCTAAGAAACGCAAACAACTCGCTACCTATCCTTATGCTGACGGCAAAGGGGGATGAAGTGGATCGCATTGTGGGCTTGGAAGTGGGTGCGGATGATTACCTGCCAAAACCATTTAACCCGCGCGAATTGCTTGCTCGTATCAAAGCGGTAATGCGTCGCCAAGTGATTGAAGCACCGGGCGCACCAAGCACAGAAGAGTCTGTGGTTGAGTTTGGTGAGTTCCGCCTGAACCTAGGTACGCGTGAAATGTTCCGCGGTGAAGAGCCAATGCCTCTTACCTCGGGTGAATTTGCGGTTCTTAAGTCGCTGGTTACTAACGCTCGTGAGCCAATGTCTCGCGATAAGTTGATGAATATGGCTCGTGGCCGTGAGTACTCAGCAATGGAGCGCTCTATCGATGTTCAGATTTCACGTCTACGTCGTCTAGTGGAAGAAGACCCAAGCAAACCTCGCTACATCCAAACGGTGTGGGGCTTAGGTTATGTCTTTGTTCCTGATGGTAAGGCTGTGTAAGTCAGCTTAATAAGCTCTACAGCAGCTTTATTGATTCTGTGATTCAGAATTCTCTATTTACGGGCCATCTCATTGATATGTGATGGCCCGTTTTCTATTCAGCACAATTGTTATACCAATCGTAGCAAGTAACTGGTCATCCTAGCTTGTTAAAACGCTCGATAACTTCGTTAGAAATTTTGATTGTAGAATGACTACTTACCGAAAATTTCTGCCTTGTTCTCGAGCATTTTTCCTGCGCTATTTATGCTCATTTACTTACTGTGATTGGTATTAGAGTTATAGTCATATAACATTTTCTTTATCTTTCTACATCTCGGGTACTCTATGCGTATACGTAGCTCCTTTACTCAGTCGATAGTGCTTTTCTTAACGCTATTGGTCGCTAGCCAAATTTTTTCTTACTACGCCGTGTTTAACTACGCTTTGATGCCGAGTTTGCAGCAGTTTAATAAGATATTGGCACATGAGTTAAACTTGGTGTTGGACCAAGGCAGTGATATTGAAATCGATGCACCACTGCGTCAGCGTGTGCTTGAGCAGTTAGGGGTAACTGTTCACGCCAAGGACAGCGAAGCCGCGGGTGAGTATTATCATGCGGTAGAGATCGACCTGATGAGTGAGGAGATGACCAAAGAGCTGGGTTCTGAAACGAAAGTGCGGTTGATTTTGGGTAAAGAGAGCTATGTGTTGTGGATGGACATTGCTCAGCTGCCTAACTCTTTGATTCGTATACCTCTCTCTGAGTTGCAAGAAGAAGACTTTGCACCACTATTTCGTAACAGCCTGATCATGGCGTTATTGATTGTCGCGGGTGGTTGGCTGTTTATTCGCTTGCAAAATCGGCCGTTGATAGCGCTAGAGAAAGCTGCGCAAGGTGTCGGACGAGGTGATATTCCACCACCATTGCCTGTACAAGGTGCACAAGAGATTCGCTCGGTAACTCGAGCCTTCAACCAGATGTCGAAAGGCATCCAAGAGTTGGAAGAAGACAGAGCTCTGTTGATGGCAGGTATCAGCCATGACTTGCGCACCCCGTTAACACGTATCCGTTTGGCAACCGAAATGATGTCGCCAGAAGATGCGTATTTAGCGGAAGGAATTATCAGTGATACAGAAGAGTGTAATGAGATCATCAGTCAGTTTATGGATTACTTAAAGCCAGTCGATCGTGATTCATTCCAAGCGGTATTTGTTGATGATATTGCGCGCGAAGTGTCGAGCTCAGAAGGCGGCTACGAGATTCAGATTGAAACCGATATTCCTGAAAATATGAAACCTGCACTGGGCAACCCAATTGCGATGAAGCGAGCAGTGAGTAACCTAGTGGTGAATGCGCTGCGTTACGGTAATGGCTGGGTTAAGGTATCAACTGGTATGACGGCGGATAACAAGCTTGCTTGGGTGACAGTGGAAGATAACGGTCCAGGTATCCCGCAAGACCAGGTTGGTAAGCTGTTTGAACCATTTACTCGTGGCGATACTGCTCGCGGCAGTGAGGGTACAGGCTTAGGTTTGGCGATCGTGAAGCGCATTGTCAGCCAACATCAAGGCGCGGTAGTGGTGAATAACCGTAGTGAGGGGGGCTTGAAGGCGCAGATCAGTTTCCCTGTGAAGCCTTAGTTGTCATCGGTCCGTGTGATTTCGATGAGTTTGGTTCGGGGAACTATTAAGAGATCCCCGACTCGGTCATTCTTCCCTCTCGGGGATGACAAAAAATACCGTCATTCCCTATCGTGAGGAACGAACGAGTAGGGAATCTCGCTCTTGATTGAAGAAAGTAACGTGCACTAAAAAGACTTCCTTATGGAAGCCTTTTTACGTTGTAAGCGGGAATATCTGGGGCTATTACGCCTTAGAATACACATCACGTTCACCCAACCAGCGATTGATGATCGCCTTGGCATTGTCTGGGTAGCTATCGTGAATATGACGAGCAATACGCTGCACTTCAGGAATTAAACGTTGGTCTCGTACCAAGTCGGCAATCTTGAAGTCAGCCAAACCTGTCTGCTTAGTGCCAAGCAGTTCCCCGGGGCCTCTGATCTCTAAGTCTCGCTGAGCAATTACAAAGCCATCGTTACTTTCACGCAGTACGCCTAAGCGCTTCTGAGCGGTTTTTGATAGTGGAGAGTGATACAGCAGTACACAATGACTTGCGACTGACCCTCGGCCTACACGACCGCGCAATTGGTGAAGTTGAGCTAAGCCAAGACGTTCTGGGTTCTCGATGATCATTAAGCTCGAATTCGGCACATCTACACCTACTTCAATAACGGTTGTAGCAACCAATAGGTGCAGTTTGTTCTCTTTGAATTCCTGCATCACCGCCTGTTTCTCGGCAGGTTTCATTCGGCCGTGTACTAGCCCAATTTTCACATCTGGCAGTTTGCGTTGCAGCTCTTCTGCAGTATCAGCAGCGGCTTGCGCTTCTAATACTTCGGACTCATCAATCAGCGTACACACCCAATAGGCTTGCTTACCCTCGTTAAGACATGCATTACGCACCCGCTCAACAATGTCATCTCGTTTGGTATCCGGGATTGCAACGGTTTGAATCGGTGTTCGACCCGGCGGTAACTCATCAATGATTGAGGTTTCGAGATCGGCATAGGCCGTCATTGCTAGTGTTCGTGGAATTGGCGTTGCCGTCATCACCAATTGGTGAGGGTAATAACCTTGCTTAGCGCCTTTCTCTCGCAGCTCTAAACGCTGGTGGACACCAAATCGGTGCTGCTCATCAATGATCACTAAACCAAGATTTTTGAACTCGACATGCTCTTGGAATAGAGCATGAGTACCGACCACCATTTGCGCTTCGCCACTGGCAATACGCGCCAGTTCGGTTTCACGAACTTTGCCTTTGAGTTTACCTGCGAGCCAACCGACTTGAATGCCCATTGCTTCAAACCAGTTAGCAAAGTTGATTGCGTGCTGTTCGGCTAATAGTTCGGTTGGTGCCATTAGTGCTACTTGCTGACCATGTTCGAGTGCGCGAACAGCCGCGAGTGCAGCGACTAAAGTTTTACCTGAGCCCACATCACCCTGCACTAAACGCATCATAGGGTGCGGCTTCTCAAGGTCAGCTTCGATCTCTTTAGTCACTCGTGCTTGAGCATTGGTTGGAGAAAACGGCAGCTGAGCCAACAACTTATCTTTCAGAGTATTCACTGGAGGAAAAGGCATCGCCTTGTCTTGCTGTCCCTTGCTTCGAACAGACAACATCGACAGGTTTTGAGCAAGCAGCTCTTCCATAATCAGGCGCAGCTGCGCAGGGTGTTTACCTTCATCAAATAGCTCTAGGTCAATGCCCGGAGGTGGTCTGTGAATGGTATGCAGTGCTTGTGCTAAGGTAATTTGGTGATCGTATAAACCTGACGGGAGAAGCTCGTTAACCGCCGCCTTATCTATCAGGTCGAGCGCTTGGTCAGTGAGGTTGCGCAGCGTGACTTGTCTTAGCCCTTCGGTGGTTGGGTACACCGGAGTTAGGTTCGCTTCCACATCTGGTTGTTGCCTTGGTGCAAAGAACTTGTAGTCAGGGTGAACAATCTCAAGCCCCATATTGCCGCGTTTGATCTCACCATAAGCATGCACTTGTTTGCCTTCAGCAAAGTTATTCTTCATTCCCGCAGTAAAGTTGAAAAAGCGTAGCGTAATAGTGCCGTTACCATCGCTGATCTTTACTGCGAGCATCTTACGTTTACCGAAAATGGTATCGACGTGCATCACCTTGCCTTGCACTGCAGCCCATAAGCCTGCGTGTAGTTTTACGATCGGATAGATGCGTGTTCTATCTTCATAGCGTAAAGGGAGGTGAAATAGTAAGTCTTGTACGTTGTTAAGCCCAACCTTCTCCAGTTTCTCTGCGACTTTAGCGCCGACTCCAGATAAAGAGTTGAGAGGGATAGCAGATAAAAGCTGTGACATAACAAGGCTCATAAACGTAAGAGAGATAATCTATTCAAGCATTTTACTGGATTTTTGTACAGGCAGGAATGGAATGAAGCTAGGGAAATTCTAGGATTGCAGACATAAAAAATCCCCTTAAGCGATAAAGCATTAAGGGGATTTAAATTCTTAGCAAAGCTGCTAACAAATTCGAACGTTAGTTCTTACGACGTCTTACTTTCAGCGCGTGTGGCATCACACGTAGCTTCTTCATAATACTTGCAAGGTGAACACGATCTTTGGTGGTCAGCAAGATTGTCACTGTGTACAAGCGTCCATCACGTTCTTCGGTTGAAATACCATGAATGTTTGAGCCTGTTTTCGAGATAACGTTAGTTAACTCAGCCAGTGCACCTTGGTGGTTCTGCAGATCAACCTGAAGTTCAGCTGTGAACTCTTGGTCGTAATCGTCAGACCATTCCACCGCCATGTACTTGTCTGGTTCTTTTTGGTAACCACGAACGTTTGGACACGTTTCACGGTGAACCACAAGGCCACGACCTGGAGAGACATGGGCAATGATGTGATCATCTGGAATCGGGTGACAACAGTTGGCGAACGTTAGCAGTAGACCTTCAGCACCACGGATTGGAAGTTTCTTCCTAGGCGTGTCGCTGTTGTTTTCTACTTCAGTCAGTTCGTCAGCATCACCTAGCAGGCGACGAGCAATCACGATACTCATCAGCTCACCAAGACCAATTGACGCTAGCAAGTCTTCAATGCTGTCGAGACGAAGATCAGACAATACATGTTCAACGTTCTCTTGGCCGATATCACCAATCGAGTGTTCGCCAAGTGCGTGGTTCAGTAGACGACGACCAAGGGTAATCGACTCTTCGCGGCGCATCGTTTTTAGAACCTGACGGATTTTAGTACGAGCGCGTGAGGTCACTACGTAGTTGAGCCATGCTGCATTCGGACGTGCACCCGGAGCACTAATGATCTCAATCGTTTGACCGTTTTTCAGCGATTTGCTGAGTGGGTAAGGGTTCATGTCTACACGAGCACCTACACACATGTTGCCGACATCGGTATGCACCGCGTAAGCAAAATCGACCGCTGTTGCGCCTGCAGGAAGTTCGACAATGCGACCCTTCGGCGTGAACACGAAGATCTCATCTGGGAACAGATCAGATTTAACGTTTTCAATGAATTCGAATGAGTTACCCGCGCTTTGTTGCAGCTCAAGTAAGCTCTGCATCCAACGTTGTGCTTTAACCTGTGCGGTTGTGCCATTACTGCTGCGTGAGCCGTTGCCTTTGTAAGACCAGTGCGCCGCGACGCCTTTGTCTGCCATTTGATCCATATCTTCAGTACGGATCTGAACCTCAACTGGCACCCCATGAGGGCCGATCATTGATGTGTGCAGAGATTGGTAGCCGTTGGCTTTTGGTACCGCGATGTAATCTTTCATGCGGCCAGGACGAGGCTTGTACAAGCTGTGAGCCTGACCAAGTACGCGATAACAAGTATCTGGGGTATCAACCACTACGCGGAAAGCGTAGATGTCCATAATGGTGTGGAAGCGCTGCTCTTTGGTTTTCATCTTGTTGTAGATGGAGAACAGGTTTTTTTCACGACCAAGTACGCGAGCAGGCAAACCGACCTCTTCAAGGCGGCCTTCAATTTCGCTATGGATACGTTGGATCATTTCCTTACGGTTACCACGCGCAGCTTTCACTACGTTTTTAAGTACGCGATAACGGTTAGGATAGAGGGCTTCAAAGCCCAGCTCTTCTAGTTCGGTCTTGATGTTATGAATACCAAGACGGTGAGCTAGTGGAGAATAAATCTCTAGGGTTTCACGAGCGATACGACGCTTTTTGTCAGGACGAAGTGCCCCAAGCGTGCGCATGTTGTGAGTACGGTCAGCTAATTTGATCAAGATAACGCGGATGTCTTGCACCATGGCGAGAACCATCTTGCGGAAGTTCTCTGCTTGCGCTTCTTTGCGATCACGAAATTTAAGCTTATCCAGCTTAGATACACCATCAACCAATTCAGCAACGGTATTGCCAAATTTTTCCTCTAGATCTTCTTTAGTGACATCACAGTCTTCGATGACATCATGAAGCAGAGCAGCTTGCAGGGTTTCGATATCCAGACGCATTTCTGCCAGGATTCTTGAAACAGCTACAGGGTGGATAATGTATGGTTCACCGCTTGAGCGGGTTTGCCCTTCATGGGCGTCTCTCGCTACCACATAAGATTGACGCAGAGCCTCAATTTGAGGCTCTGTTAGGTATTCTTGGGCAACGTCTTTGAGGCTATCGAATAGATACAAATTAAAGGCCCGGAAGGTTAATTAGTTCGAATGACGTTCTTAACGAGTGTGAGCGATGCTGCTTACTGCTGCAAGTTCAGCCGCTTCTTGCTCTTGTTGCTCTTGACGTTCACGAGCATCTAGTACGTCTTTAGTGATAAGACCTTCTTCGATTTCGCGAAGAGCGATAACCGTTGGCTTATCGTTTTCTTCAGGCACTAGTGAATCTTTACCGCCAGTTTGCATTTGACGTGCGCGGCGAGCCGCAATAAGAACTAGGTCGAAACGGTTGCCAACTTTTTCAACAGCGTCTTGAACAGTTACGCGTGCCATGAGGACTCCAAATAGTAATTAACTAATAAATTTTTGATGACGAGAAAGTATACAAGTTTAACTAGAGACTTTCTAGATCACCGTATACTTATCTCAATGGAAAATCTAGGGGATCTAGATTATTCCGCCAATAAAGCAGTAAGCATGCCGCTGTATTTCGCTGCTTGCTTATCTTCTTTCAAGCGCTCCGCACGAATGATAGCTCTGAAGTCCATTAGGGCTGCATCAAAGTCGTCATTCACGATCACATAATCATATTCTGCGTAGTGAGAAATCTCTGATTTTGCTTCGCTCATGCGTTTCGCAATAACTTCGTCGCTGTCTTGACCGCGAACATTTAAACGACGCTCTAGTTCACCATTTGATGGTGGAAGAATGAAGACACTCTTCGCTTGAGGCATTTGTTCACGGATCTGACGAGCACCTTGCCAGTCGATATCTAGGAATACATCGATACCGCGGTTTAGGTTTTCTTCAATCCAAACGCGTGAAGTACCGTAGTAGTTGCCGAACACTTCAGCGTACTCTAGGAACTCACCTTTAGTAATAAGGTCTTCAAAATGATGCTTTTCTACGAAGTGGTAGTGAACACCATTTTCTTCACCAGGGCGCATACCGCGAGTGGTGTGTGAAACAGATACCTTCATTGCGTAGGTTGGATTGGTTTCTAGCATTGCTGAGATCAAGCTCGACTTACCTGCGCCACTAGGTGCAGATACGATGTAAAGAGTACCTTTGCCCATCTGTATATTTCCACTGTTGGTTGGATTGAGTGAAGGCAATAAACCTACACTTTAAAAGATAGCACTGACTCTAATTTTTGTTCCGATGGTGCATCTACTAATTGTTCCGTTGGTTACGTCTATAAAGAGATAACGAGTAAAACTAATAGAAGCAACTGGTGAAAATTAGGTCAGAAAAATGGAGGCGAAGAGTAGCATATTTAGATGATTGAGAACAACTGGCTTGATCGTTATTTATTAGCGAATGATCTTCTCAAAGATCTTTGTATAAATGTAATGACTCGTCATCGGTACTTTTTTATGTGATCTGGACAAAATTTGTTGAAGTTTTAATCTCAACCCTTACAATCCGCGCAAACGATTAAATGCTGTATATATCTAGTGATATGGACTAGATGTTTCTACTACCGAGCCTACCTTGGTGACTACAGTTTTTAGTGTAGAGACCTCTCTATTCTCACAGCATTTGAATCACCAAATTCTTAATTTATTGCATAGGTTTTGTTGTGAGTACCGATTCCACCCTGAAAGCCCAGAACACCTCTGGCTCGCTTGATTCGATGTTTAAAATCACTGAAAGAAAAACCACGATTGGCACTGAGCTGTACGCGGGTTTCATTACTTTCTTGGCGATGAGTTACATTCTGGCGGTTAACCCAGCAATTTTGGGTGATATTCCAGGCATGGACAAAGGTGCCGTGTTTACTGCAACAGCTCTGTCTGCGGCAATCGCAACCCTAATTATGGGCATTTGGGGCAACTACCCAGTGATGCTTGCGCCGGGCATGAGCATGAACGGCTTCTTCAAAGGCTTACTATTGAGTGGTTCAGTCGCGGTACTTTGGAATGAGGCGCTGTTCGGCATCTTCCTGTCAGGTATCCTGTACCTCGCGTTCTCGTTAACCAATATTCGTAAATCGATGATTGAATCGATTCCTGAAGATTTGAAGTTGGCGATCACCGTGTCTCTCGGACTGTTCATTGCTTTCTTAGGTCTTAAGAATGCGGGCATCATCGTTTCTAACCCATTCGTATTGGTTGGCTTAGGCGACATTTCCGATCCAAAAGTGATCATCGCTTACGTGAGTATCTTTATCGCATTGGGTTGTATGGTTCGTGACATCAAGCTAGCAACGTTCATCTCGTTCGTTTCAGCTATTGTGTTGACGATTCTTGCTGACGTCTTCATGGGCACTTCAAATGCACCAATCCCAGAACAGTTCACTGCTATGCCACCAAGTATGGCTGGCAGCTTTGGCGCTATCTTCGATTTCTCTGCTTTCACGCCAGAGAAAATGTTCGACCTACTGTTCATCGTACTTATCTTCTTGATTGTCGATTTCTTTGATGGCTTGAGCACCATTGTCGGCGTTGGCCGTGATGCGGGCATCATCGATAAAGACGGTAAGGTGCCAAACGCGAAATCGGCTCTAGTGGCAGATGCGGGCGGTACTGTGATTGGCTCTATTCTTGGTACCACATCGATCACTGCGTTCTCTGAGTCTGGCATCGCTTCTTCTCAAGGTGCAAAAACGGGCTTAGCAGCGGTGATGGTTGCTGGTCTGTTCCTAATCTCGCTATTCCTATACCCAATCTTCTCTATCTTCTCGGCAGCTATGGTTGCGCCTGCGATGGTAGTAGTAGGCATTTACATGGTCGGTCGCCTTGGTCAGATTAACTGGGAAAAGAAAGAGTCACGCATTGCGGCTTTCTTCACCATCATGTTCACTGTTTTAAGCTTCTCACCAGCAAACGGCATGGCGATGGGTTTCATCAGCTACGCATTTACGATGGTTGTCGCAGGTAAGCGCAAAGAAGTACACCCGCTTATCTACGGCCTGTGTGTGGTGTTCTTAACTTACCTGATTCTGCTTTAAGGCTAATTAGCCACTAAGAAGTCGCTAAGTAAAAGACAAACAGATGGCTCTGCAGTGAATGTGGGGCCATTTTTGTATCTGTTGCTTCTCTATAGCGTGTGCAATTGATGGCGTTAATGCTTTGAGAGTACGCGACTTATATTGATGCATGCTATTGTAGAGACTGGATTAATTATTTCTTGAAGAGTGACTATGCCTTCTCACTTACCTAAATCTTTTAGTAAGCCGTTTTTAAAAGTATTCCACATTATGGAAGCGGTACTGCTGGTGGCGATCACGCTCGCGACCTTGTTTGCGATGGTCGAAGAGTTCATGCATGTCTTCGCTGAACGCCGAGTGCAATTGACCGACATTCTGCTGATGTTTATCTATTTAGAAGTGTTGGCGATGGTTCAGCAGTTTGTGATGAACGGTAAGATCCCTGTACGATACCCAATCTATATCGCGATGATGGCGATTGCTCGTTATATCACTTTGGGCATGAAAGAACTCGATGCGGTATTGATCGTTTGGTTATCTTTAGCAGCATTTATCTTGGCCGCGGCAACATTGTTGATTCGTGTTGGACATCATTATTGGCCGTATGTAGACCTTAGAACCAAGCAGCCAGATGAGTAACACTTTGAAGGTTAAAGTTTTATAAATGAAGCCCAACGATATCGTTGGGCTTTTAATTTAAGTCGGTTGAGCAAAAAAACATCAAATTGTCCAAATAACGCTTTACAAGCAGGCTCAGATCACCAAGAATGGCGTCGCTCTGTTCTCAGGGTTATTAAATGAAACATCCAGTTGTAAAGTAGAACCCTTAGTATTGCTTCATTGTTATTCTCAGTGTTTCCCTTAGCTTCATAGATACATTAAATAATTCAAGCTTTCAGCGCATCGCACTTTTGGCGATTAATTTTTTATTTTTATATAAGGGACACATCATGTCTAACAAAGTAAACGGCGTAGTAAAATGGTTTAACGAAGAGAAAGGCTTCGGTTTCCTAACTCAAGACAACGGCGGCGCTGACGTATTCGTACACTTCCGTGCAATCGCTTCTGAAGGTTTCAAGACTCTTAAAGAAGGCCAACAAGTGTCTTTCGAAGTAGAGCAAGGCCAAAAAGGTCTTCAAGCTGCAAACGTTGTAGCTCTATAAGATTTTAAGTCGGCGCAGGTTGCATTAGCAACTTGCGTCACTTTCTCCTCTAGTTCCACCTGCAATATCCCCCTCAAAATATTCTAAAATCCTTTGTTACATCCGCTTCTCTGTTTTATCTATAGCTGTATCGATATCTTGCTCCAAACAAATCTCCTGCGTAACAACCTGCTCAACTTACTCATCCTGATTGTCATTATTGTATCCATAAAAAAAAGCCCCTAAAACTAGGAGCTTATCTTGATCTAATCAACACTGATTAAGCTAATAATGGCTATTCACAGTGTGTTACTGACAAACTGTTATTCAATGTTCTGGATCTGCTCACGCATCTGTTCAATAAGAACTTTAAGCTCTACGCCTGATGCTGTGATGTCTGTGCTGATAGACTTAGACGCTAGCGTGTTTGACTCACGGTTGAACTCTTGCATCATGAAGTCTAGCTTACGGCCACAAGCGCCACCTTTCTTCAATACGACATTCGCTTCTTTCACGTGAGAGTCTAGACGGTCTAACTCTTCTGCTACGTCTGACTTCTGCGCTAGTAGGATAAGCTCTTGCTCAACGCGAGAACCTTCAAGCTCAATTTTTGCATCTTCAAACTTGGTAAGAAGACGCTCACGTTGCCACTCTAGGATCTCAGGCATGCGTGCACGAACTTTCACGACTTCTTCAGTGATCGCATCTAAGCGCTGTACGATTAGCGCCTTCATGTTCTCACCTTCACGAGCACGAGCGTCAATGAACTCTGCGATTGCATCGTTGAATGCGTCTAGCAGGTCTTTGTTAATAGCATCCATGTCTTGCTCTGGCGTTTCCATCACACCAGGCCAGTTCATCACTTGGAATGGGTTCAGGCGGCTTTCTTCGCCAGTCATCGTCATAACTTGGTTCGCAGCATTGATTACTTGCTGAGCCAAACCTTCGTTAATGCTTAGCTCGCCCTTTGCTGCAGGGTTTGCTTCAAAGCGTAGGTTACATTCTACCTTGCCGCGCGCTAGGCGCTTACGGAAACGCTCGCGTAGGATTGGCTCTAAACCACGGAACTGTTCTGGCATACGGAAGTAAGTTTCTAGGTAGCGTTGGTTTACACTACGGATTTCCCATACTGCGCTGCCCCAATCGCCTTTTACTTCTTTGCGTGCGTACGCGGTCATACTATAAATCATCGAATTTTCCTGTCTTTTATCATTCTGAAAATAACGCGCACGCATAGTATCACGATATGGTGTGCTCTCGAAGCCTGTCGCTTTTCACTATAAATAGCCTTTCGTGATAAATAGCTTTGAACGGTAAATAGATTTGCACGATAAACTGCTATATAATCTTGCCCCAATCAAAACTGTCTCACCCCTTTCTTAGGTGATGCACTCTTTCGATAGTAAATCACTTCAGACTGTTAATAAGGTAGATACCAATGCGTCCAAATGACCGCGCTGTAGATCAAATTCGTCCAATTAAAATTACTCGTAACTACACAGCTTATGCTGAAGGTTCTGTATTAGTTGAGTTCGGCAACACTAAAGTTCTATGTAATGCGACGGTAGAAGAAAACGTACCGCGTTGGTTAAAAGGCCAAGGAAAGGGTTGGGTAACGGCTGAATACGGCATGCTGCCACGTGCAACGCACACTCGTAACCGTCGTGAAGCGGCGAGCGGCAAGCAAGGTGGTCGTACGATGGAAATCCAACGTCTGATCGCTCGTAGCCTACGTGCTGTTGTTGATCTGAAAGTAATGGGTGAAATTATGATCACTGTCGATTGTGATGTTATCCAAGCAGACGGCGGTACTCGTACTGCTTCTATCTCAGGTGCAAGCGTTGCAATGGCTGATGCTATCAACAGCCTACTAGCAAGCGGCAAACTGAAAAAGAACCCAATGAAAGGCCACGTAGCGGCAGTTTCAGTGGGCATCGTTGGTGCACAAGCACTGTGTGACCTTGAGTACGTTGAAGACTCAGCAGCCGATACCGACATGAACGTTGTAATGACGGAAGACGGTAAGATGATTGAGATTCAAGGTACCGCAGAAGGCGAACCGTTCAGCCACGAAGAGTTGATGCAGCTTTTAGCCCTAGCGAATAAGGGCATTGCTGATATTGTTGAAGCGCAGAAGTCGGCGTTAGCAGAATAGTTTTTAGATAGCTCCTTTTTTAAGGGGCTATTTTTTTATTTTCGTCATAGATAACTCTACACCAGCGTTAGCTGCAATTTTTCACCCTAATCACATAGGTCCCCTATGCTCATAGGGCTGAAAAACCTTGCTGCCTTGTTGTAGAGCTATCTATTTAGAAAATACATCATTGTTAGCTTCCTGAGCGATTGGAAGTTAGGAATTGGAAAGTAAATTAATTTAGAGGATGAGCATGAAAGCATATCAACGTGAATTTATTGAATTTGCACTAGAGAAAGAAGTACTTAAGTTTGGTGAGTTTACTTTAAAGTCTGGCCGTAAGAGCCCTTACTTCTTCAATGCTGGATTGTTTAATACAGGTCGTGACTTAGCGCGTTTAGGTCGCTTCTACGCAGCAGCATTGGCAGATTCAGGCATTGAGTTCGATGTACTATTTGGCCCTGCATACAAGGGTATCCCAATTGCAACGACAACAGCAGTTGCTTTGGCTGATCACCATGATGTAGACACGCCTTACTGCTTCAACCGTAAAGAAGCGAAGAATCACGGTGAAGGTGGCAACCTAGTGGGTAGCGAACTTGAAGGTCGCATCATGCTAGTGGATGACGTGATCACTGCAGGTACAGCGATTCGTGAGTCGATGGAAATCATCCAAGCGAACGGTGCGGATCTAGCGGGTGTTCTTGTTGCTATCGACCGCCAAGAGAAAGGTAAAGGCGAGCTTTCTGCAATTCAAGAAGTTGAACGCGACTTTGGTTGTGCGATTATCTCTATCGTTAGCCTAACTGACCTTGTTACTTTCCTTGAAGAGAAAGGCACAGATGCAGCACATCTAGAGTCAGTAAAAGCGTACCGCGCTCAATATGGCATCTAATACAATTTGTTATAGCTATAGAATGCACAAGGGGCTGATGAATCATCAGCCCCTTTTCTTTTGGTTCAGAAATTATTTGTAGCGAATACCGCGTTCAACTTCTGGATCTTCCATTGTCTTGAAGCGCTTGTGTAGCCACATCCATTGCTCTGGAGCGCGTAAGATAATCTTCTCTAGGTAGCTGTTCATGTAAGCCGCCGCCGCTTTCTCATCTTTTTGCGGATAGTTATCTTCGATCGACTCGTCAGCCATGATTTCATACTTGCCATCGGCATTTCTAAAACCTGAACCCGGAACGAGTGCACATCGGCTGGTGTACGCCAGAATGCTGGTGCCTGTGGTAGTACATGCATCTTCTACCGCGAAGAAAGGCACAAACACTGATTTGTTACGACCGTAATCATGATCCGGCAGATAGAAAAGGATCTCCCCCTGACGCAGGATTCGAATCATGCGTTTCACGTCTTTACGGTGAATCAGACGGTTGCCGTTTTGAGTACGACCACGGTATTGAATGAATTCATAAGCCGGATTGTTGTGCGGGCGATAAACACCTAAACCTGAAATACCAAGAACCGCCATTGCTCGTGCGGTGATCTCTAGGTTCAAGGCATGCACACAACACAGAAGAACACCTTTGCCGTTAGCTTTGTGCGTACGCAGCATTTGGGTGTCTTTATCCACTAAGATTCGCTTAAAGCGCCACGTCGGCCAAAACCATGTGATGCCAGTTTCGATAAGTGCCATACCGGTGTTCTTGAAGTTCTCGCTGACCATTGCTGCGACTTCGTCAGTAGGCTTATCTGGGAAGGCGAGTTCCAAGTTACGTGTTGCGACTGCCACACGCTTTTTGCCATAGCGAGCACCAAAAGAGCCTAACGATCGACCTAACAGCAGCAAGAGGCGGTAAGGGAGAACGTTAACGATAAGCGCCAATAACCCAAAACCGAACCATACTCCCCAGTATTTAGGGTGGAGTAACGCCAGAGTAAAAGGTGGCTTAGTAATAACGTGTTGTGCAGTGCTGCTTGTCGGAGAAGTTTTCGTCGTCATAACCATCACTTAAGATTTGATTGCTACTTAATTTGATTGCTACTTAATCTGAGCGCTTAATAGAGCCCAATAAGCATCAAAATTTTCTGTCGGTTGATATTTGAAGTCTGAACGAACAAATCGATTCAAGCTACCTTCAACTTGGCCTAGCAGTTGAGCGGCTAAGATCTTCTCATCAACCGGGAATGATTTTCCTTCACGAAGCTTTCTTTCACGCAGGATCTGGCGAAGTTGCGTCTCAATGCGTTCGAAAAGTTGGTTGATGCGATCACGCAGGCGTTCATTTTCAAACATTAGAGCATGACCAGACAAAATTCGAGTCAGGCCTGGATTACGTTCTGAGAAAACTAAGATAAGTTGCATCACGAGTCGTATGCGCTCTAGCGTGTCTTTTTCTTCATCGAGAATGCGGTTGATTCGAGACATCAACGCTTCTTCAATGAACTCGATTAGGCCTTCAAACATACGAGCTTTGCTAGGGAAGTGGCGGTATAACGCAGCCTCAGAAACACCCACTTGCTTGGCCAACTTTACCGTTGTGATACGAGAAGCACCTTCGGTCGATTCCAACATTTGTGCGAGAGCTTGTAGGATTTCTTCACGACGGTTTGATTTTCGAGCACCAGCCATCTATTTACTTCCTTTCCTAAAGATGAGGATTGAGTGAAGAAGGATTATAAACACCATTCAATTCTGTTTCCTAGTTTTGTAAGCCCTAGGTCAACAGAATCGAGAGGTGTCAGCAGATTGTCAGAGCAAATTTGTGCGTTTATGCATCAATAAGCTGTTGGATCTGATCGAGGATCTGGAAACCAAGGGTGTCTTTGCTATCCAACGGCAGAGATTTATCGCCACCTTTCCAATAAAGGTGCAGCTCATTGTTACTGCTATTGAAGCCTTGGCCTTCGACAGACACATCATTGGCGCAAATCATGTCGAGGTTCTTTCTTTCTAACTTACCTCGCGCGTATTTTTCAACATCTTGCGTCTCAGCAGCAAACCCAACAGTAAATGGGCGACCTTCAGTCATTGCAGCAACAGAAGCGACGATATCAGGGTTCTTAACCATTTGAATGGTCATGTCGTCTTTACCATCAACCTTTTTGAGCTTTTGGTCTGCGATGGACTCAGGGCGATAATCGGCAACTGCGGCGCAGCTGATGAAAATATCGTGTTGAGAAGCGCTTGCTGTCACCGCATCAAACATCTGTTGAGCGCTGTCGACATCAATACGAGTCACTTGGCTTGGTGTCGCAAGTGATACTGGGCCACTGACTAGCGTCACCTTTGCGCCTTGTTTAGCTGCCGCTTCAGCCACTGCATAGCCCATCTTGCCTGAGCTGTGATTGGTAATGTAACGCACTGGGTCAATGGCTTCACGAGTCGGGCCAGCAGTAATCAGTACAGAACGGCCTGCAAGCGGTTTAGGTTGGAAGAAGTCTTCGCAGCGATGCACGAGTTGCATTGGCTCTAGCATACGCCCCATACCGACATCACCACACGCTTGTTCGCCAGCCGCCGGGCCCCAGATCTCACAACCACGACGTTTTAGTGTTGCGATGTTCTCTTGAGTGGCTGGGTGGCTGTACATTTGTTGGTTCATTGCCGGAGATACCGCCACTGGCGCATCAGTTGCTAAAACCAAGGTGGTCAGTAGGTCGTTACCCATGCCCGCTGTCATGCGAGCAATCAGATCAGCGGTTGCTGGAGCTAGTAATACCAAATCAGCCCACTTTGCGAGCTCAATGTGGCCCATGGAAGCCTCAGCAGCAGGATCAAGCAAACTATCAGACACTGGCCTGCCTGAGACGGCTTGCATGGTGAGAGGAGTAATGAACTCCTTGGCTGCATTGGTCATGACGACCTGCACTTGTGCTCCACGCTCAATCAAACGTCGAGTCAGCTCGGCACATTTGTAAGCAGCGATACCACCACTAATACCAAGAAGAATTTTTTTCCCTGCTAGGCCTTGTTGGTCAGCGTTACTCAGTGGATTAACCTGTGTTTGCATGATTCTGTTCCTTAATTTTTCTGCGACTTACGATATCAGAACAAAGGAAGAGTGCCTAGAAGCAGAGCTCGAACAGAGTTGACGCTCATCAAATTGGTGTTATCAAACTTATCAATTACATGGTTTTGCTAGTGACTCGTCCCCTTCTATCTCTATCGAAGGATCTCTTATTACGATCTCATTACGGTGGTGGGTCGTGTTCATGACTAGTGATTAGCTTTTATATGCCAATAGATAAAATACCTGCCGAATCGATGCCGAGAGAAAAGCTATTAAATAGAGGGCCTGATTCTTTGAGTGATGCGGAACTGCTCGCGATATTTCTGCGAACAGGGACACAAGGAATGAACGTGTTGGAGCTCGCAGACAAGTTGATCAAAGACTTTGGTTCGCTCCGCCATCTCTTTTCAGCAACTCAGGAAGAATTTTGTGCTCATAAAGGGATGGGACAGGCTAAGTATGTTCAGCTACAAGCTGTATTAGAGATGACGCAGCGTTATCTAGCAGAGACTTTATCTCGTGGAGATGCGCTCACTAGCCCAAGCCATACAAAGCTTTATCTTTCGAGCATGTTGCGTGATCGCCAGCGAGAAGCCTTCTATATACTGTTCCTCGATAACCAAAATAGGGTAATAAAGGACGAGGTGATGTTTGAAGGAACCATCGATGCTGCATCGGTTTACCCGCGGGAAGTGGTTAAACGGGCACTGCATCACAATGCGGCGGCATTAATCTTGGCTCATAACCATCCTTCAGGTGTTGCTGAGCCTAGCCAAGCGGATAGACGGATTACACGCCTATTAACCGATGCATTAGCGCTGGTGGACATCCGAGTGCTCGACCATTTTGTGGTTGGAGACGGTGAAGTTGTCTCTTTTGCAGAGCGTGGATGGATTTGAATCACATTTTAGGTTGTTAGTTGCGTTAAATCTGCTATTATTCCGCCCACATTTTTAGACCTAAAATCAGCTCTGATTACTCAAGCAAGCTGCGCTGCACAAAAAAAGATCACGAAATCCGTAAAAAGGATCTGTTCGGGTCTTGAGCAATGCGTGTCAAGTTAGTATAATGCGCGACCTTTGATAGCCTTGTATGGATTTTCCATAACGGTTTTTACCTTCTATTTTAATTGATAGAGAGGTTCGGCCACCAAGGTTGATATCGAGCTGAAACGATTGGAGAAGACATTCATGTCCCGAGTATGCCAAGTAACTGGTAAGCGTCCAGTAACGGGTAACAACCGTTCACACGCACGCAATGCTACTAAGCGCCGTTTTCTGCCGAACCTACAAACTCATCGTTTCTGGGTAGAGAGCGAAAAACGTTTTGTTAAACTACGTCTAACTGCTAAAGGCATGCGTATCATTGATAAGAAAGGCATCGATGCTGTTCTTGTTGATATCCGTGCACGTGGCGAAAACGTTTAAGAGGAATTAAGCAATGGCTAAAGGCATTCGTGAGAAAATTCGTCTAGTATCTTCTGCAGGTACTGGTCACTTCTACACAACTGATAAGAACAAGCGTAACATGCCAGGCAAATTTGAGATCAAAAAGTTTGATCCAGTAGTTCGCCAACACGTTATGTACAAAGAAGCTAAAATCAAGTAATTGATGCTTTTTTTGCTCTTCTTCAGTAGAAGAAAGAATTGAAAAACCCAGTTTAATCGCTGGGTTTTTTTATATCTAAAATTTGAGCAACTCAATTGTTCTTGCTTGATATAGAACCTGATAGCTAGAAAACCGCGCAACATAGAAAGTATTGCCACTTTCACGATATACTGAATGTTCAATAGGTTAGATGAGCAGAATCAGATGAGATATCGTGGACGCCGGTGGAACAACATACTCATGTTCAGCGTGATCGCTTTTATTGGCGTGTTAAACCTTCCAACATTGATCAAAGCGTACCTTATCGAACCTGAACCTCAGGTTGAGAGCCCTTATCCTTATCTCCTGAATCCAATAGCAGAGCTTCAAGCGTTACACTTTGCTAAGTGGTCTGTCATTCAACAAGACAATCAATGGGTTTACCAGTTTAAAGGTGAAGGCTCCCCTCAAACCACCAATGCACAAGAGTTGTCACAACGTTGGAAAGAGCTTGTGGGCACGGAAGTCGACTCACAGACCTACACAGACCTTACGCCTCGGTTAAAGACACCACACACCATCGAAGTATGGTATCAAGACCAAGAAGAGCCCCAGCGTATTACCTATTATCAATTGCCTGAGTTCTGGTTGTTAAAAAACTGGAATGATCAGTGGTTGGCGGTGTCTATTGAAGAGAGCTACCTGTTTCCAAGTCTCAGCTCGAACAACTCCTCAGAATTGGATGACTAGATTATGCCTGAACTACCCGAAGTCGAAGTAAGCCGCATGGGGATCTCGCCTCATTTAGTCGGTGAGACCATTAAAACGCTTACCTTTCGCACGCCGAAGCTGCGTTGGGATATTCCACAAGAACTTAAGCGATTAGAAGGGCAGGTGATTCGCTCGATCTCACGTCGAGCGAAGTACCTATTGATTGAGACAGATGCTGGCACTGCGATTGTGCATCTTGGCATGTCTGGCTCACTGCGTGTATTAGATGCCGACTTCCCAGCAGCAAAGCACGATCACGTGGATCTTAAGCTCACCAATGGCAAAGTATTACGCTACAACGACCCTCGCCGCTTTGGCGCATGGCTATGGTCAGCGCCTGACGAAACACATCCTGTGTTACTGGGATCTGGTCCTGAGCCGCTAACTAGCGACTTCAATGCCGACTACATAGCTGAGAAGGCAGAAAAGCGTAAAGTTGCCGTCAAGCAGTTCATCATGGACAACAAAGTTGTGGTCGGGGTAGGGAATATCTACGCTAATGAAGCCTTGTTTTCTGCAAAGATCCATCCGCTACGACCAGCAAATAAAGTAACCAAAGCTGAATGGACCTTGTTAACTGAAGATATTAAACAAGTACTCGCTACTGCTATCGAACAAGGTGGCACTACCCTAAAAGATTTCGCACAAGCAGATGGCAAGCCGGGGTATTTCGCTCAAGAGCTGCAAGTGTATGGTAAAGCGGGTGCAAAATGCCCTACTTGTGAAGCTCTTATTCAAGAATTAAAAATCGGGCAACGCAATACGTTTTATTGCGAAGAGTGCCAAGTATAGAAAATCTGAACTCGTGTTCACTTTTTATTGCTAGTCGATAGGCTAGCGAGTGGCTACAATTGTACTAATTATATGAATTGAGAATAGTAGAATGAAATATTTAGTAACTGGCGTTGCTGGTTTTATTGGCTCAGCAGTGTCGGAGCGACTATGTGCGGCAGGACATGAGGTTATTGGTATTGATAACCTAAATGACTACTACGAAGTCTCTCTGAAACATGACCGTCTTAAGCGTATCGAACATGAAAACCTTACCTTTATCGAGCTTGATCTTGCTGATAGAGAAGGCATGGCAACGTTGTTTGCTGAGCAAAAGTTTGACCGCGTTATCCACTTAGCGGCGCAAGCTGGCGTTCGTTACTCAATTGATAATCCAATGGCGTATGCTGATAGCAACCTTGTTGGTCACTTAGCTATTTTGGAAGGCTGTCGCCATAACAAGGTTGAACACCTAGTTTATGCATCATCTAGCTCAGTCTATGGCTTGAACCAGAAAATGCCATTCCACACGGCAGACAGTGTTGATCACCCTATTTCACTGTACGCTGCGACTAAGAAGTCGAATGAGCTAATGGCGCATACCTATTCTCATTTATACGATGTACCGACAACTGGTCTACGTTTCTTTACGGTTTATGGTCCTTGGAGTCGCCCTGATATGGCGATGTTTAAGTTTGCGAACTTAATCGTGGCAGGCAAAGAGATCGATATTTATAACAATGGCGACATGATGCGCGACTTCACTTATATCGATGATATTGTTGAAGGCATTATTCGTGTCCAAGATCGTATTCCAGCAAAACAGCCAGATTGGACGGTTGAGCAAGGCTCACCTGCAACCAGCTCAGCACCATACCGTGTGTTCAACATCGGTCATGGCAGTCCGGTTAAATTAATGGACTACATCGAAGCATTAGAAGGTGCTCTAGGTGTTGAAGCGAAAAAGAACTTCATGCCAATGCAACCCGGTGATGTGTACGCAACTTATGCTGATACGGAAGATTTGTTTGAAGCGGTTGGTTACAAGCCTCAAGTTAAAATCCAAGAAGGCGCCAAAGCATTCGCGGATTGGTACAAAGCTTATTACTCGTTGTAATAATTGATGGTTTTGAATTAAAAATAGCGCTCACTGAGCGCTATTTTTTTGAAGAGGGTTAGTGTTTTACTTTCCTATTTTTAGAGCTTTGGTCTGAACTCTTTATCTAGAACTACAAGGTGGTAAAGGTTTGTTGATAAGTTGAGCGTCATACTCTTTATTTTGTTCACAATTTTCATAAAGGCGACAGAATAGTCTTTTCTACCTTTATGTTTACGACTACCAATAATTGACGGCTGCTTACTACGTTGTAATCCCGCAGAAGAAACACCAAACATGGGGTGTTTATGGCCCCAAGTATTCCGTAAGAATACATCAACTGGATAATTGAACGTTGAACTTTGTTCGATGAAAGCTTGTGCTGCTTTGGGAGATATCGCGTAACAGGCGGTTCCTTGAGGAACTTTCAAATACTTAATAAGATGTTGGGCATCGTACGTGCTAACTGAGTAATGTAGTTTGTTCTTACTGTCTTGTAAGCGAATAAAACCACACTGATTAATATGCTGCTCGGCGATAGTCAGAGTATTACGAAATGTGTCGATATCAATCTCGGCATGATCTTCGAAGACTAAAATTGGTTCATTGAGCTCTACACATTTTTGCCAAATAAGGTAATGGCTTGCATAACATCCAACCTCTCCAATGGCATGCGACCTGCCCATATTATGTAAAAAAGCTCTATCGTGAATTCTTTTGAGTAGAGGGTGTTCATCGGTTCGCGCATCAACTCCAATAAAAAACTCAAAATCAATCTGAACACCCTTGAGAGCGTCGGCTGTTGATCTTTGCCTACAATGGTTCGCTTTTAAGGTAATACAGTATGATTTCATAGAGCTATATTGATGTGTTTGTTTGTAGCGGGATATGTTAGCACTTACGTGCTTTATTGTAATAGTCGTTCAATTTTTGAGAGGTTATGGTTGTGATGAATGTCAAGAATGTTGTTACTAACTTGTTTGGTTTGGTTTGGTTTGGTTTAGGTGGGATATCTTGAAGTTGCCAGCCTCAAGTTAAAGTCGAAGAAGGGGCGAAAATTTTCATGGATTGGTACCGAGTATACTATTACTGTAGTAACCAGTGTTCTTTAATAAAATAGCGCTCAATGAGCGCTATTTTTTCGCTGTAGATATAGAGAATTACTTGGCTGTCTTTAGCTTTATTTCAGCCGCCACTTTTTGTGGCACAAACTGACTAATGTCCCCACCATGAATGGCCACTTCTCGAACTATTGTCGAAGAGAGGAATGCATACTCCTCTGAAGGCGTTAAAAATACACTTTCAAGCCCCGGCAGTAGCTTCCTGTACATGCTAGTGAGACCAAACTCGTACTCAAAATCCATGGTTGTTCTTAGGCCTCGCACCAACACATTCGCTTGCTGCTGTTTAGCAAAATCGACCAGCAACCCCGAAAATCCTTCAACAGACACGTTAGGTAAGTGAGACACCGCATCACGTAACAACTCTACACGTTCATCTAATTCAAACATGGTTTTTTTACTTGGGCTCGCTGCTACTCCAACAGTGATATGGTCAAACATGCTAGCGGCACGAACAATGATATCAAGGTGGCCATTGGTCACCGGATCAAAAGTTCCTGGATAAATAACGTGTGTGCTCATTTTAGCTGTCCTTGCTTAATGTAGTGTTCGAATTCGGTGCTTTACTAGAGTTTAAGGCCTTATCGAGTTGCTGCTTTACCATATCGAGTGTGATGTCTTTCATCAGGTCATCGCCTTTAGCACGGGTTCCCCATGGAAGGTCTGCGACTGGTTTACCTTGTTGTGCTTCTACGTGCTGTTGATAAACACTCACTACGATATCGAGATCGTTGTAAGGTCCTGTTCTACGAGGATCGCTGTGCGCGTACAAGCCGATTACAGGCGTTGACTGCGTAGTTGCCAAGTGGGCTGGGCCAGTATCAGGTGCCAATACCACCGTTGCATGTTTCAGTACGGCAGTCAGTTGCTTCAAGTTCGTTTTGCCAATCAAGTTGGTTACTGGCGACTGGCATAATTTTTCGATGTCGCTACCAAGGTTAACTTCTCTTGGTGCCGGAGAGCCACACAGCACCACTTGCATCCCTTTTTCTACTGCGTAATCAGCAATAGCGGCATATCGCTCAGTCAACCAATTACGTGAATCCTTGCTTGCTGCAGGGGAAATAACCAAGGTTGGTTTCCCTGCCATAGTGTCGATGGCTAATTGTTCGTCTTCCGGTGTTAAAGGAATGTCCCATTGAGGTTTATCGAAGGGCACACCAATGTAGCGAGCAAATTCGGCAAAGTTATCTAAGACATGAAATTTGTCTGAAATAGGTAGATGGCGATTCGTAAAGAATGACTGCATTTCACGGGTACGGTTTTTGCCAAACCCTACCTTACATTTCGCCTTTATTCCCCAGGAAAGTACGCTGGCTCTGAGTGCGGCTTGCATATGTAGCAGCGCATCAAATTTTCGATCTGACAATTGGCGCCATAGTTCACGCATTCCTTTGAAGCCTTGTTTCTTATCGAAAACAATTACCTCAATACCCGGCAGGTCGCCGATGAGCATGGCTTCTATTTTCCCGGTTATCCAAGTAATTTTCGTTTCAGGCCACTGCTTCTGGATGGCTTGAACCACAGAAATAGCATGACAAACATCGCCAATCGCGGATAGGCGAAGTATGCAAAGAGATTGAGGTGCAGTTGAGAACAGTGACATAAAGAGCCCGAAAAAGTGAATAACATCAGAATTATGCAGATACTCGCATTAGTTGTAAAATAGCAATGACGAAAAGCGACCCAAAGGCCTCATAGATGGAAACGATTAGCACCAAGAACCAAACAATTTGGTACGACCCTGAACTTTTGGCTCAGGTACCAGAGGGCGATATCGCTCAGATCTTTGAGGCTGAATATTGGCAGCAACAAGACGCCATTTCAGGCAGTGCTCAAGGACGAGGTACCACATGGTTTATTCAGCTTGATGGAATACAGGCTGCACTGCGCCATTATCGCCGTGGCGGGTTGTTTGGGAAGCTAGTCGAAGACCAATATCGCTTCTCTGATTGGGAAAGCACGCGCTGTGCGATGGAGCTTAATGTTCTCAAGGCATTGGCAAACGCAGGTGTGAATGTACCGAAGCCCATTGCTGCTAGAGCCATTAAAAGCGGACTACTTTATCGCGCGGACTTAATGTCTGAACGAATTCCCAATGCCAAAGATCTGGTTGATGTTTTGGTCAATGGCCCGATAGATACGGATGTTTATCAAAAGATTGGCCGCGAGATACGTAAAATGCACAATGCAGGGGTCAATCATACTGATCTCAACATTCATAATATCTTGCTTGATACTTCACAAAACGTGTGGATTATTGACTTTGACAAGTGTGGTCAGCAAGCGGGTGATGATTGGAAAGAAGGTAACTTGAATCGCTTAAAGCGCTCGTTCCTAAAAGAAGTGAACAAGCGCCAGATTCAATGGCAAGAGCCGGATTGGGAACTGTTATTGCAAGGCTACCAAGGTTAGTTGCTGTTAGTTAAGAGTGGTGACTAGCTAAGAAGGCCATTAGCTAAGAATGGTCATTAATTAAGAATGTATGCCAAGGTTTTATCCAACGCCCCTCGGTTCTGCTCAATCACTTGATAAGCCACTAAGCCTTTATCTTTACGTAATTTAGGTTGGGTGAACAGCTCTCTGAGTTGGCTTGCAATGTCACTGCTATCTTGACAAATAACCACGGCTTGAGCTTCAAGTAGTTTGTCTGTGATCTCGCTGAAGTTAAAATAGCTAGGGCCATTGAGTAAAGGTAACTGTAGTGCTGCCGGTTCTAGAAGATTGTGGCCACCTACCTTATTGCCCACAAGGCTTCCTCCCATAAAGCACACATCAGATCCGCCGAGTAATACCAACATTTCTCCCATCGTATCCGCAATATACACTTCAACATTAGAGGTGATTGGTTGCTGACTCGTTCGAGTGATGGTGTTGAATTGGTGTTGTTTAGCCAGTTCCGTCACTTGATTAAATCGCTCAGGGTGGCGAGGCACGATCATCAGTAACGCACTAGGGTTGTCTTTTCGAAGTTGCCTATGAGCATCTAAAACAATTTCATCTTCACCTTGGTGAGTGCTCGCCGCAATCCAGACATCACGCTCAAAGCCTATTTGTTTCCTCAGAGCTCTACCTTTCTCTACTTGTTCAGCTGAAACTTCAATATCAAACTTGATCGACCCAGCCACATGCACAGATGCTTTATCTAACCCTAATCGTATAAAACGCTCAGCATCACTAGGGTATTGGCAGAGTACTTGAGATAGGTTTTTCGCTAGAAGGTTAAAGACGGGTTGGAATTTAGCATAACGCTGGCATGAGCGTTCAGATAGGCGAGCGTTGAGTACCGAAACGGGGATTCCAGCTTTCGCGACGCAGTGCAGTGTGTTTGGCCATAATTCGGTTTCCATGATTAACATCTGTTTAGGCTGAACAGTTTTCAAGAAACCTCGAATGCACCAAGAAAAATCAATCGGCATGTAGCGGTGCTCGACCAAATCACCAAGCTTCTCTATTTGCTCAGCACCTGTGCTGGTCGTTGTGGTAACAATGATGGCTTGATTTGGAGCTCGCAGCTTCAATTGTTTAATGACAGGCATCGCAGCAATAGATTCACCAACCGACACGGCATGAATCCAGATAGGGCTTTTACCTTGAGTTTGCGGCGTGATGCCGAAATGTTCTTTCCAACGCTGACCAAAACTAGGCTTTCCGGGTTTGCTCTTATAAAGCCCATACAGCAGTAGCGGAGAAGCTAATGACAATATGAGAGTATAGATAAGTCGTATAAGCATAAGAACAGTGACACCAGAAGGTAAAATCAGTATTGAGAAGAGTATTTTCTTCAATCTCGAAAGTAAAGAGCGTTATAATTAAATGCTTAGTTGCACTTTCAAACGGAAATGGTGAATTTTATCTCATCGCTTATGCAAACCGATCAAACCTATCGTTTCTTGCTCTATGTCGAGCAAAACTACTCATTTGCTATTCTTCGCCCATTTTATAACTACGCGAAGCAACTTGGTCATGACGTTAAATGGTTGCTGGTTGGTGAGGATGCTTCTGAATATCTTTTATTAGAGCAAGAGCAGCGTGTGTCTTTGACAGAAGCTGTTGCCTATAATCCTTCGGCCGTTTTAGTGCCAGGGGATCGCATTCCTGCATTTATTCCAGGGTTGAAGGTGCAAGTATTTCACGGTTTGAATGAGAGTAAGCGAGGGAACTTATATCCTGAGCGTGGTCTATTTGATTTGTATTGCACCGAAGGCCATGAAAGAACGAGTTCATTGGAACCACTAGCTAAACAGCGCGGCTATTTTCAAGTAAAAGAGACCGGATGGCTGAAGCTAGATAGCTTGTTTAATTATCAAGCTGGTGAGAACCGTCATGAGAGACCTCAAATTCTATTCGCTTCCACTTTTTCGCCAAGCTTATCGTGTGCTGAATTGGTTTATGAAGAGCTTAAGCGCCTAAGCAAACTGAGCCAGTGGCAATGGTTAGTCACACTGCATCCTAAAATGAAGCAAGAGACACGAGAAAAATACCAGGCGTTAGAAGGCGATAATCTTCTGTTTTTTGACAATGATCGAGTGATTGAAATGCAGCATCGTGCTGATGTGATGGTGTGTGATAACTCATCGATATTTCAGGAATTTTTGCTGCTCAATAAGCCTGTTGTCACGGTAAATAATCGAGACCCTCAAGCAAGCTTTATTAACATTACTCAAGCCGAGCAATTAGAGTCAGCAATTAAGCAAGCGATGCTACCTGATGAAGCAAGAGATAACGCCATTGCTAATTATGGTCCGTCGATAACGCCATATTTAGATGGGCAATCCTCAGCGAGAGTTCTGAGTGCTATTACTGATGTGCTAGAAAGCGGCTGGCAAGATAACAAGCCAAAAAATTGGATTCGTAACTTTAAGATCCGTAAATCATTAAACTATTGGAAATTCTAGGGCTGAATAATGAGAAAACATACCCTGTCTGTCATTGTTATTACTAAGAATGAAGAAGACCGAATTGAAACTTGCCTTAAATCTGTGGTTGATATTGCTGATGAGCTGATCGTTTTAGACAGTGGTTCAACAGACGCAACGGTTGAGATATGTCAAAAATACACAGATAACGTGACCATCACAGATTGGCCTGGCTTTGGTAAACAAAAGCAACGAGCGCTAGATAAAGCGACATGTGATTGGGTGTTATCAATCGATGCGGATGAGGCTCTCGACTTAGAAATGGGTAAGGCTCTTGTTGAGTTATTAAAACAAGATCAAATCAAACATACTGCGTATAAACTTCCTTGGGGAGTGACTTTGTATGGCACGACTCTAAAACATGGCCGCAGTGCTCGTGCAGTATTAAGACTGTTTAAGAGGGAAGGTTCTCGATATACGTTGGATGAGGTTCACGAGACTGTCGTTCCGGAGCAAGGCTCTACAGGAATATTGAAGGGGTTTCTTCTTCATTACACCCATCGCGATTATGGTCATGGTTTAGACAAAGCAGCGCAGTACGCTTGGCTTGGTTCTCAAAAATACCACCGTAAAGGCAAGAAATCACACGGCTTATTCCTCGCTCTACTACGAGCGGCATGGACGTTCTTCTTAGTCTATATTATCCGCCGTGGCTTTATGGATGGCAGTGTCGGTTTCATTATGGCGATGACTTACGCTCAAGTGAATTTCAATAAATATGTCGGTTTGTGGATTCTTGAAAATCGCCCAGAAGACCGTTCAACAGACCAAGCCAAATAGGAACCGATAGATGAAAATTTTAGTTTGTGCATCTTACTTACATGCATGGAACAGTTTACGCCCTGAAGCCGCGATCTTTATTGAGCTTGCACGTCAAGGTCACCAAGTCACTATCATGACTCAAGGTGAGTCTGAGCACGTATCTAAGCTAGAAGAGCACGGTATCCGAGTGGTTGATGCTTATCCAAAGCGTAAAATTTGTTTTGATACCATTAAAAAGATTCGCCACGAGCTAAAAACGCATGATTACGACATCTGCTATGCTTTTAACTCAAAGACGATACCTAATGCAGCGTTTGCCTGTATTGGTTTCAAGGTTAAATTAGTTGTTTATCGAGGCACTACTGGCGGGTTATATCGACATGACCCTAGTGCTTATTTAACTCAACTTCACCCTCGCGTAGACGGTATTGTCTGTGTTTCAGAAGCGGTGCGACAAGATGTGCTAAAACGAGTTTGGAAGAACAAAGATAACGTTGTTACCATCTACAAAGGGCATGAATTGGATTGGTATAAAGTGCCACCAACCGAGCGCTCTGAGTTTGGTTTGAATGAAGATGATGTAGTCGCGATTACTGCAGCACATGTAAGGCCAAGTAAGGGCATCTCTGTCTTACTTGAGGCGACCAAATACATTACTGCACCGAACTTCCATTTGATCTTAGCGGGCAGCGGCTACGAGCCTCATTTTGATGAGATGAAAGCAAGTCCTATGAGTGAGCGCATTCACTACATTGGTCATCGTACTGACATCCCTTCAATCATGTGTATGGCTGATTTTCAAGTTCAGCCATCGATTAGCGGAGAAGGGCTACCACGCACGATTGTCGAAGCGATGGCAAATGGCACAACATCAGTGGTAACCACTACCGGAGGGGCTCCTGAGCTCGTTGTAGATGGCGAGACTGGTTATATTGTCCCGACTGGTGACGCCAAGGCGTTAGGGGAGGCTATGGACAAGCTCGCACAAGATAAGGCAAAGTGCACAACAATGAGTGAAGCGGCTAAGAAGCGCCTAGATGAAAGCTTTAGTTCACGAGTGACAGTGAAGAAGCATTTGGAGTTTTTTGATAGATTGTTGAGTAAGTAGTTATGAATTTGTATCTGTGCTCTACATTGCGGCATTTTCTATTTGCTTTATTAAAATCATTAAAAGAGGTAGAGCAGGAAAGTCGAATAATAGTTGTTACGGATCAGCAGGGACTTGAGCCTGAAAGTTTCGATTTGTCTATCTTACCCAGCACCATTACGGTGAAGTTTATAGGTAGAAAAAAACTTCTTGAAGAAATATATAGAGGTGGTGTGGGAACTATTCATAAATGCTTTGCCGTAGCTAATTATCAGAATGAGTTCTTCAAAAAAAGAACAATTAATAAGTTATATGAAAGTGAAATATTAAGTGAAAAATTCACAGCCGAAGAAACTCGCTTATTTTTATTTAATGATCGTAACCGTCTTTCAAGGTTAATGCGTTTAGCTTTCCCCTTTTATGAAGTTATAGAAGACGGGTTGTCGAACTATACAGGCACAGAGTTAAGTTTCGCTGATCATTTTATTTCTAATAAAAAAAATCGGCGTTATATTGGAGATGATAGACGTTGTAAGATTATCCATTTACTAACTCCTGAATTGGCCCCTAGTCAAATTGTAAACAAAGTACAAAGTATAGACTTCATCGACCCTAATAACGTCAACAGGTTCTTGTATTCAATTTTTAAGTTGGATAATTCAAATGTGGTGATTCCTGATGTGATAATTGCCACACAGCCTATTTCTATTGCTAGTATGAATGAATCAGGGAAAGATATAGACGTTTATCGTAAAATGGTGGAACACCTTGAATCTAAAAATTTAACGTATGCTTTTAAGGTTCACCCTAGAGAAAATGAAGGTAAGTATAAAAGTGCATTTCCAGTTTCAAAGTTTATAAAAAGCAAAATCCCACTGGAGTTGTTGGTGTTCGCCTCTTCAAGCTCACCAGTAGTCTTATCAGTATACTCTAGTGCTGGTATGGGATTTGAAGGTTTTTGCCATAGAATGACTTTAATAACAGATGATGAAGCTGAGGTGCAGGCTGAGATTTATAATCAATGGAAAGATAGTCTTTTAGACTTAAATAAACGCTTAGAGGCAATGTTTTGATAAAAAAAATGGTTTTTGTAATATCAGCTTTGCGAGGAGGTGGAGCTGAGAAGTTTGTGCTTAACCTTTATAAGGCAATGGAAAAATATCAAGGCTATGAGTGCCATATTGTTGCTATAGAAAAAGCCGTCGAGCATGATATCGATGGTTTCCGTGTACACTTTGTTAGTGATTTTTGTAACGTTTCAAAAAAAGGGTTAAGACGCCTTTCATATAAAAAAAACGTAGCTAAATCTATAGATAAATATATAAGCCAAAACATATCAAAAGATGCACTTGTGCTGAGTAACATGCTACTGGCTGATAAAATCATGTCTGAAAGTACCTTGCGAGTGCATCACGTAATTCATAGTTCATACCATTCGGCGTTTTTACTAGGGAAAGGTTGGCTTAAGAAAAAACAAATAAAAAGAAAAATAAACGCTACTTATAAAAATCACCCTCTGGTTTTTGTGTCTGAAGCTTCAAAATGTGAGTATGAATCATCATTTGAATCTAAATTCTCAAATACTGTTATTTATAACCCAACAGAGTTAGAAGAGCTTGAAAATTTAGCTGATGAACCTGTTGATGTGGATAGTTTAGGTGACTATCTTGTACACATTGGACGATTCAATCGAGCTAAGCGACATGATCGTTTGATTGATGCATTCTCAAAAATGACTAACACATCAGTCAAGCTTATCTTACTTGGAAATGGTGGCTTGTTAGAGAAAGCTCAGCAACAAGTTAAAGTTCTAGGCCTTGAAGAACGTGTCATTTTTAAAGGTTTTTTAGCAAATCCATACCCTTATTTAAAGCATTCTAAAGGCTTAGTACTGACCTCTGACTTCGAGGGGCTACCCACGGTATTGATAGAGGCAATAGCCCTTGAAAAGCCGTTACTTACTACAAATTGCTCGGGTGGAATCTATGAAATCGTTGGTGATAACCAATTCGTAATTTGTACAAAAAATGACTTGCCGAAAAATATGGATAAAATGCTATCTCACAGCCAATATTATACTGTTCCATTTGATAATAAGTTTTCGGCTATGTGCATAACTGAAGCTTACCATCAACTTAATTAATATTAAATTAATGGGAATTTAGCCGATTAATAGGTTAGTTATAAATCATATTCAGGCAAGGAAGGGGATTCTATATCCCCCTTTTACTTATCTTATTTAAACTTGTTTTTAATTTTGAAAAGATACTTTTGTTGAGTATACAATTTCCCCCAGAACCCTTTATGTTTGGATTTTAAGAAAATTATACCTTTATTACTTTTCCAAGAGTGTTGATACCAGTGAGTCATGTAGCGAGGTGTATGAGCATTTATATCTAATAGTTTCTTTCCATCATATGCATAAAAATAAGCTTGTTCATACAATCGACATGGTTCTAATTCTTGGTAACCATCTTGAGTTAACTTATAGGATAAAACCTTAGGTCCCATATATAGCGAAGATGACATTATTTCGTTTTCATAGAAATGAACAAGCTTCGCTAATATTTTTGAATTTTTATCAGCGTAAATTATTGCATTACCTAAAAATTTATCACTTTCCCACCCAGCAGAAAAAGACAACTCATCAAATAGTGGGAAGGGATCCTTGCTAATTGTTACGTCTGTATCTAAATAAAGTCCACCTTCTAAAGACAATATTTTTAGGCGTAAGTAGTCGGTGACGAAAGCATAGAGTTTTCTTTTATAGCATTCTCGAGCAAACTCACAGCCATTTATCAAATCGATTACGACAGGGTTATCATCTAGCCAAAGTTTATAAGTAAACCCCTGCTTTTCCCAATCATCGATGCATGCATTAGAGAAACTATTCGGAGTTCCTCCCAACCAGATTGCGTGAATTGTTTTATTTTGTTTCATTTTCAACGTCACCTTTGAATTTGTAACTATATAATATCCCGAGAGTTAGTGTATGAATTAAAACTCCACTTTTTACAAAGATATATGATTCAAAAAGGTTTATAACACCTAATAAAGAGTACAGGCATATAGCAAGAACTAATGTTTCCCTGCCCCCATCTTTCATTCCAACTTTAAAAACATAAA
>NZ_AJZD02000020.1 GCF_000272105.2 Vibrio splendidus 12E03 | reverse complement strand
CTTGTTACCAAGTGCCGCCCCTCTAAGAACCGTACGTGCAACTTTCACTGCATACGGCTCAAGCCTCCACTAAGGCATCATTGATACCCAGCAACTTATAACGCAGTCGGGACAGGCTCTTTCCAAGAGTTACGAGCTAGCCTTTTAGATTTTCTCTTCACCAAATATTCTTGGTATTGAGGGTCAAAAGGGGTCGCTGCATTCCTGATTTTTACGTGTCGCTCGATGGGCACTTTAGCTATTTGGAACAGATTGAAGTGACAGTCCATGTCCATGATTTTCTGCCAACCGTGAAATTGCCACTGGCCTTTACGATTGAGAAAATACTTATGAACAACCCAGTCTTTGGACTTGGTTGGATGACGTCTAACTGCCCAGTGCCATAACGCTTGGAATAGTTTGTGGCCGACATACCCGAATACTTGTTTAGCAACACAGTGGCGATAGTAATTCGCCCACCCTCTAAGTTTCGGATTTATCAACTTGATAAGATCGTTAACAGGGATGGTTGCGTGCTTTTTAATAAGTTCACGTAG
>NZ_AJZD02000019.1 GCF_000272105.2 Vibrio splendidus 12E03 | reverse complement strand
GCAAGGAATGAACAAGCATGCAATCAGTAAAAAGTTAGGGTGTAGTCGGACAACAGTGTATAAAGTATTAGGTTGAAGAGCTAGCGCCAACTGGAAGAGCTGAGAAAATATTAGTTCGTATTAATTTTATCCAAAGAGTTCTGAGTGGGAACCACAACGAACTAATATCAACTCTTGTGTATCCCAATCCACATCCCAGATGAGTAAAAAATCTGGCTGAATATGACACTCCATGTGCGGCTTCCAGTTGCCTTGTAATAAGTGTGGTTTATATTCATTTGGGACAGTACCAGTTTTCACCAGGTGGTTATCGATAAGATCTTTCAACATTGAGGTGTTGTAGCGTGTATTTTTAGACGCTCGTTTCAGGTCTTTTTTAAAAGAACTTTTTATTCTAATTTTTAGCACTTCTGCTACCTAAAATATCACTAAACAAATCATCAGCGGAGTCATAAGTTTCATCAATAACGGATTCTTGCATCGCTTTTAAAGTATCTTGATTCGGTACTTTTAACTCAACAGGAAACTCATGACGAAGCTTCACCTGACTAAGAAAAATCCGAATTGCATCAGACATGCTCATTCCGAGTTCAGACAGGATTATCTCAGACTCATGCTTTAATTCACTAGATACTCTAGCTCTAACCATTTCAGTTTTCATTATGTGACTCGCTTGCGCTACGTTTTAGTTAATAGTAACAAGAAGGCGGCCTAATAGCAAAATAATGGCCACCTGTTATGAATTTCAGTATGAGATACATAGTTTATTCATTGACTATGACTTCATGCCAAAGCCTCGCTACAAAACCGCCAATTGGCTATTGAGTTACAATTAGCCTGTGACTGGTTCGGCCAAGCGAGTTGACGCTCTATGATAGTGCATAAGCTGATTTCTTTTATGGCACAATAGTTACCATCAATTATCATGATACTAATGAGAATTCTATGAAGAAAGCTAATCAGTTAAAAAAAGAGCATCATTATGTTTGGGCTAACTATTTAAGAAACTGGTCAGGAACAAAAAACAAAGTCTGGTTCCGAAGTGTAAGAGGTAAGCTAGTAGAAGACAGTGTCAAGATGATTGCTAAAGAGCGTCACTTCTACCATATAAAGCCGATTACAGAAGACAATAGAAAGCTAATCAAACTAATGTCTGAAAAAAGTGATATTAGAGAAGAACATATGAATCTACTTAAGCATTTTATTCATGTTCAAAATATGGAAATTCTATACAAAAACAGCAATATTAAAAATCACGAAGCAGAAGAGGCGTTTGAAGCGCATAAACATAACTCTCTAGAGAATCTACATACTGCGTATGAACATAGTGCAGCCTATGCCTTAAAACGCATTGCCAACAAAGACTTATCTTTCTTCGATAGTACTGAGTATTCAGTAGGTTTCTTCAATTATTTAGGTCAACAGTTTGCCAGAACAAAAGCATTCAAAGACCTCGCTTTACTTGTTATGTCTAAAGGTGACTCAAAGGAATCTCAATGGATATATAAGAACTCTGATGAAAGTTGGTGGTTTCTTAGTCATATGCTTGGTGGGAATCTGGGTTTTTCAATGTATAGCACTAGGGATAATTATAAAAATTGCCTACTAGTCAATGAAACCGATATGCCGTTTATTACTTCTGACTGTCCTTCTGTCAATGTTCACCCTGAATTAAAGCAAGAATCCTTTCAGCCACCGGCAGAAGAACAATTTGACTTGTACTATCCTATTTCTCCAACCGTTGCTTATGTATATTGTAGTTCGAATCAGTTTCCTGATGGGATTTCTAAAGTAGACATAGAAACAGTAGTAAAACTGAACACAGAAACAGCTAGAGGTGCTTATATACACATCTTTGGTAACAGCGAAGAGTCGCTACAAGCCTATAAAAAGCACGTTGGAGAGCGATATGATAGAGTTCAAACCTTTGTGAACACGTAGCCATAAGCCTCTTTGCAATATTTCGTTTTTCGGATCATCCTTTGTAGAATATGTTAAATAGGCCAAATTAGGGTGGTTTTTGCAGGCTCCATTCTCTAATCGCTACGGAATGGCAGAAATCACCCAACTTCCCTCTCGATACTCACCAATTCCCACTTGAAAGTTAATTACAGAATCTCTCCGAATGTTAATGAGTTGTAACTGTTTTTTCTTTCAGCCAATATTTTATCTCTAAGCCTCAAAATGTTCGGTTTTCTTATCGTTCTTTAGTTGTGCGAGAATCGAAGTCCCTATTCATTGTAGCAATGAATAGGGTGATATTTGTTATTATGTTGTTTTTCTTATTAAGTTAATATATTATTAACTTAATATCTTATTAATTAATTGGGGCGTCACATGGGGAAGGTTATCTTACTTGGGCATCAAAAAGGGGGAGTTGGCAAAAGCAACACCGCCGCAAATTTAGCTGTCGCAATCTCGAAAGAAAGATTTAATGGAGAAACTGATGAGATTTTACTTATCGATGCAGATCCGCAAGCAACTTTATATCGATGGGCGCAGCGTAGAGAAGAGTTAGATAAAATGAATGCTTTTCCTTGTATTCGTTTAGATGGGAACGTTACAAAGCAAATAAAACGTGAATCTGAAAAATATAGTTACGTAATTGTAGATGCTGCCGGACGTGATAGTCGAGAAATGCGCTCTGCTATGTTGGCCGCTGACTTGATGTTAATGCCAACAAAGGCCAGCTTGTCTGATTTAGAACTATTAGAGCACATGGCCGATACAATTGAGACTGCTCGTGATTACAACTCAGATCTTAAGGTCGGTGTTTTTATAAACATGTCGCCTACAAATAGCCAGTCAGAGAAAAAGGTAGCCAAAGAATTATTAAGAGAATTTCCGGAGTTTGTCTTATTGAATACGGTAGTGTCAGAGCGAAAAGCGCATCGTGATGCATGGTCTGAGGCTGTGGGTGTTCATGAGTGGAAAGATAGTAAAGCTAAGGCTGAAATCAGTTGTTTATTAAAGGATGTACAAAATGAAATTGAGTCGTAATTCTTTAAAAATGAGTGAGAAAAAAGTTAAAGATGCAGAAGCTTTTATTGAGGCTTCAGAACCTAACGCTTCCTCTTGTGAGGGAAGGGGACGCCCTCGACAATCTAGTGAGCTGACCAAACCGGTATCGATATCTTTAACAAATACGGATAAAAGGACATTAGACGATCAGTTTAAGAGGTTTAACTCATTATCTTATAAAATGCAGTTAGATGATGAAAAAACACTGAATAGGAGCGATATCATCAGGATAGTCGCAAATAAATTAGCAGAGATGGATGACGAAGAGTTAATCAAATTCTTAAGATAATAAGATAATAAGATAATAAGATAATAAGATAATAGGGTAGGTTGAAATAAATATGAAGAAGACCTCCATTTATTGCCTAAATACTAAACATTTGTAATACTGTGTTTAC
>NZ_AJZD02000018.1 GCF_000272105.2 Vibrio splendidus 12E03 | reverse complement strand
CGTCCCATAAAGACAAGCAGATCAATCACATCTTTGTGGGCATCAAGCAGAGCGCGTTTGGTTTGGCTATAAGCGGCAAGTCTGCCGTGCTTTCTAATGGAGCACACCTTGGTTTTGTATTTGTAGTCGCCGTTTTCTGAGAATACACGCCACTTAGCGATGTAACACTCGTCGCGGTGTTCAGGATCACTCTGAGTTGGATTTGGCTTAAATACAATTTTGGGTTCTAGACTATGAGGTAGACGCGTCATCAGGTAGGGCTCTTTGAGGACTTTGGGCCAAAACTTACCCCAAAGCTGTCTGCCTAGTTCATCTCTTAATTTAATGGTTTTCTTCAGTGCTTTGTCTTCACCCATACGAACAAAACCGACCGACCGATGCAACACCGTATCTTCGGGAGTATGGATGTGGATCTTAAAAGCGGTTTTACCTTTCGAGATAAAGCGGTAACCGGTAGCACCAATTAGATTATTCTGACTCATAGTTTGCTAAGTGATGATTATGTTATTAATAAGATTACGCCAAATACTGCAAAACCGAAACTAATACCCATGAAAAAAATAAAGCCTTAACAAAAGTGCTAAGGCTTTATTAGAAACTATGAGACGGGCGTGTCGCTAACTACATGATTTTCTGCATCACATCACCAATTTGAATGCTTCCTGCAAGGCTTGGTTGGTCGATAGTTAGTTCTGCTTCGTTTTCATAAACGCGAGAAACCGTCAGCGTGATATCGCTTTGAGATACCTTATTACGTGGTAAACCGCGTTGGTCGATAAACGAACCGGTGTGCCATAGCTGCAGCTTGTCACCTTGTTGAACACCATGCATTCGACCTAAATCAATGGTCACCGTGTTACCAAATACTGCAGCCACCTCTGGAAGTGTGATCTTACATGACACTTCAGATTCCAAGTCCAACATAATATTGCGGCTAACACGCAGCATCATACTGCCGTAGGTTGATGCCCAGAAACGAGCACTGCGGGTGTCCACTTCACTGGTCTTAGCAAATGGCCACTTTGCCACTTCACGATAGCTACGGTTGTAAACCTGATGTCCTGTTTTGCCATCGAAGACTTGCATCTCTAACGCAAACTGACGATTGATGATGTCGTCTTTCAAAAGCTTGGATTCGATGGTCGCGGTTAAATCGGTAATGTCGCCACCAATGATGTACTGCGCGCCAGTGTCTTGGGCGATCATCTTGATCACCTCTGGTCGACGCTTGTCGATATCGTAATTGGTCGTGCCAACGGAAACAAAGCTGCGAGACTCTTGCGCCAGCTGTCGGTCCACGACATGGCCAAAATCATCACCAATGTTATAGATTCTGCCCATTACAGCTTGCTGAGGGGAGGTCACATCAATGTTGCCGACTAAAAATGTCTTCTTGTATTGGCTCTCATGGCAAGCATTTGCCGAAGGATAGATATCGATCCTTGCGGTGATCATTATATTGCCACTGCGTTTTTTCTCTTTCTCTACCAAGATGTAGCGCACTTCATGATTGGTAAATTGAAACTCTTTCTTGTTTGCGTCGAGGTACGGCGTGAGGTTGGAGATACTACCAATATCAGCACCTGAGAACTGGATCGCTTTATATACCGCGTCTTCCAGAGCATGAACCCTTGCCGTTTCCTCTGAGGATACGATGGCTGCGGTACCGGTAACTTCATACCAAGAGGCATGAGCACTGAAGCTTATGGTTATCAGTGAACTTATTGAAAATAAGTAAGAAATTATTTTTTTCATCTATTCGTTACCAGTTGGGTATAAATATTGCTTAACAAATAACTATAAGCTTGAAGCTGACTTGAGTGCGTTTTTCTTAATCTGAACCATTAATGAAAAGCAAAGACTGTTCCAACATTGTAATCCATTGAAAAGAATAATGGTGAGAACATATTGGAACAGGGAGCACTAAACCTATCTGGAGATAAGAGAATGAAAAAATGGCTCGTAGTAATGAGTGTCATGTTGTTGACCTCATGCGCTTATTCGCCAATCTATAACGGCAAGTCTGAATATTCAGGCAGTCAGTTTATGTTGATGGATAGCCCTCGTCATACCATGGATTTCTTCGTGGAAAGTATGACCGAAGATCTGATCATTTCGAATACGAGTATCTCAGCAAGAACTCCGATAGCGATTACGTCGTTTGTTGACCTGCAACACATGGACACAACGAACTGGCTAGGAAACTCGGTATCAGAAGGTTTCATTCATCAGTTTCAGCGTCGTGGCTTCAAGGTTGTTGATTTCAAAACAACAGGTTCTATTCAAGTGACTCACCAAGGTGACTTCGCGTTAAGCCGCGATTGGAAAGACTTAGCTCAAGAACAAGACGTACAGTACGTACTGACAGGCACTATGCTTCGCCAAGAAGGTGGTGTGTTAGTCAATGCTCGTGTTGTTGGCATGCAAACTCGCATTGTCGTGGCGACGGCACAAGGCTTCTTGCCTGCAGACCGTATTGGTCGTGACCTAGATACTCTAAACAGTATTCGAACTCAAGATGGCGTTATCATTCGTTCTGACCCAACGATCAGCCAGCCTTATACTGTTATTCTTCGCCCTTAGGAGTTCGAGATGAAGAAGTTAATATTTGTTGTTGCCGCTTTACTGCTTGTTGGCTGTCAGCCACTGCAAAACATGAGGCCAGACGACTACTTAGTTGCCGTTGGCTACGCGAGTATCAGTGAGCAGAAAGGACGTAACGATGAAGAAAGACGTATCCGTGCGATGAGAGCTTCTAAGATCGACGCCTATCGTGAACTTGCTGAGCAAGTCTATGGTATGCGAGTGAGTGGTAGAGCAGAGTTGGAAGATCAACGCCTTGGTACAGAGCGAACTTCTGGTGCGGTTGATGGCGTAATCCGCGGTGCAGAAGTGGTACGCAGCTACCCTGTGGGCGATAGCTATGTTACTGAGCTTCAGCTTGATATCCGTAAGATGGAACAGCTACGTAATTACGGTGAAGTTCAACCTGTACCTGAAAAGAGACAACAAACGTTGTTCTAGCCTAACGGGCGTCTAGCGATAGGATTATCCAGTTATATTGGCTGCTCTCGTTTTCCAGATAGCGTATCGGCAACCAATAACTGATATGAATCATAAGCGGCAAGTATGAAAATACTTGCCGCTTTTTTGTGTCTGTCGATTTGTTCGGCGCATTTACCGATCTAGTGGGAGCTTTGACGGATGTCATGTTAAGGATAGGCTGGGATACAGATACAGATACAGATACAGATACAGATACGAGTAGGAAGGTGACTAAGGGTGTTATTGAATAGAGGGGGTTTAACTATGCTTTTACGTTGGTTCCCAGCGTAGAGATCGTATGCGTTTGACCACCGGCATTGTAGGTCATGCCAATTTTTCCGTGGCTTTGCTGCATCATATTGCTGAGTTTTTTGAAGCTAAGGTGCGCTCGATTCAAGGCTTCGCCATTCACAAGGTTCGCTTGCTGGCAATCGTGCACTATAGACTGGATTTTTGTGACTAACTGAGCAAGTTCAGGGTTCTCGGTCAGTTCTGAGATATTGGTATGGGCTGCGATTCGCTGATCGGTTGATCTTAGTTGTTCAACTAGGACCACTTTTTCTTTGGCGATTCGCTCAATATCGTTTGATTGTCGGCTCGTAATAGCGGTTTTCTCTGAACTTAATAATTCAGATAAGGCTTTGGCATTTTGAAGTTGGAAATTAACTAAATCTGCTAGTGCCGCCATAACGTAAACCTATTTATAACCTCGTGTGCTTTAAGACAATCACTTCAATCAAAAGTGAGTGTTGGCTTAAAGGCCTTTTAATTCATCTTCGAACTTGATCATGTTGTCTGCCAGTTTTTCTGGATCGACAGTGTATGAACCGTTCGCAATTGCTTCTTTGATCGCTGCTACTTTCACAGAATCAAAGCTTGGCTGTGCTGCCATATCTTGGTGGAGCTGACCAATCGCTTTGCCTTGTTGGCTCAGTGAAACCGCATCTTTGCTTGCTGGTGATTTAGTTGATACATCAGAGCGTGATGCCTCAGAACTAGAATCAGAGCGTACTGCTGATCGGTTAGTGGTCGTTAGGGTTTGCCCTGAACGAATATTATCAATGCCTGCCATAGTTAAGCCTTTTTCTTCAAAAATGGGAACCTGTACAGTCAATATCGACCAAGGGTTCGAATACTTTAGCAATTTTTAGCTCAATAGTCGAAAAGGGACCAAACACCGCAGCCGTTATATTTGGCGTTAGAGTTGAGGCTGAAATCGCTAACGATACCGTCAATTTAGAAGTAAAGAGTTAAAAGTAAACCGTGACTTCAGACATGCTGGTAACAATCCCTTCAATTATACGCTGTGATTTATCATTTTTCACTCTTACTTGATCACCCATAGAGCCATCGGTAAGCGCAGTTCCTTTGGTGGTAATGGTCATGCCACCTTTTACTGCCTGTATGATAACCTTCTCGTTTCGGCACACGACACAGATATCACCTCTTTCTACAACATCACCCGGTCTTAGGTTCTTTTTTACCTTAGCGCCGATGACTTGATGTGGAGCTGTGAAACCTTGGCGACGAAACTTGTTAAGAGAAATCATAGCGGTGGTGACATCGTATTGGCCGACGATTTCGCCTCTCGCGAGTGAGCGAGTGGTGGTGACAAGGGGCACCGACATCGAAAGGCGCACCGGTACATAAACTCGCCACTCATCAGGAACACATTGCACTAAAACCGTAATACTGCTGCGGGTATTGGTGGTCGTTGAAGCGCTGGTCTCTAAAGGCACTGGGCAGTCTGTCGCTTTGATTCTTGAGTCAACATTTGCTGAATTAACAAAGAGTTCGCCACCTTGTGGCTGCTCAACCGTATCAAGGATATGTTGCTCCGCTGCAGACTGAATCATCTCAATTTGTTCTGGGGTCGCAGCTTGCACAAAAAAACTAAACAATATTGATAAAATGCCGATAAACTTAGCGACAGTTTTAAAAGTAGCTCTACACATTGCTATAGAAAGAGGTGGCAAATTTGATTTATAATACGTCATTCCGTTTCTCTGGTGGTTCGTAGCCTACAGTAGACTAACACTTTTTATACAAAAAAGTTTGATATGGAGATGAGCTCATGACGGGTATTCTTGATTCGGTGAATCAGCGTACGCAACTCGTCGGTCAAAACCGATTAGAATTACTAACCTTTCGCCTAATGGGGCGTCAGCGTTACGGCATTAATGTCTTTAAAGTAAAAGAAGTGCTTCAATGCCCTAAGCTGACAAAGATGCCAAACTTGAACCCACTGGTTAAAGGTGTAGCACACATTCGTGGCCAAACGATCTCTGTGATCGACTTGAGCTTAGCGATTGGTGGCCGTCCTACAACGGATGTTGAAAAGTGTTTTGTGGTTATCTCTGAGTTTAACCGAACCATTCAAGGTTTCTTGGTAAGTTCAGTAGAGCGCATTATTAACATGCACTGGGAATCGATTCTTCCGCCGCCAGATGGCGCAGGTAGAGCTAACTACCTGACAGCGGTAACCAACATTGATAATGAATTGGTCGAAATTCTTGATGTTGAGAAGATCCTTGCAGAAATTTCTCCTGTTGATGAAACAATGGACAGCAAGATTGCTGAAGATATTGCGAAAGTAGAACAAGAGAAAGAACTGGTTCGCCGCATCTTGATTGCTGATGACTCGACCGTTGCTCGTAAGCAGGTTCAACGTGCTATTGAGTCGATTGGTTTTGAAGTTATCTCGGTGAAGGATGGTAAAGAAGCCTACGAGAAGCTGATGCAGATGTCATCAGAAGGCAGTATTTACGATCAGATTTCATTGGTGATTTCTGATATCGAAATGCCAGAAATGGATGGATACACGCTGACTGCTGAGATTCGTCGTCACGCCGAACTTAAAGATTTATACGTAATTTTACACTCATCGTTGAGTGGTGTATTTAACCAAGCCATGGTTGAGCGTGTTGGAGCTAACTCCTTCATCGCTAAATTCAACCCGGATGAGCTTGGTGCAGCGGTAAAAGCTGCGTTAACTAACTAAAAGAGACATTAATGACTGCTATAACAATAAGTGATCAAGAGTATCGCGATTTCAGCCGTTTCTTAGAATCTCAATGTGGCATTGTATTAGGTGACAGCAAGCAGTATTTAGTGCGCAGTCGTCTAAGCCCATTAGTAACGAAATTTAAGTTAGCTTCGTTGTCTGATTTGTTGAGAGACGTAGTAACAGGTCGAAACCGTGAGCTGCGTGTGGCTGCTGTCGATGCCATGACGACGAACGAGACACTTTGGTTCCGTGATACTTACCCGTTTGCTGTGCTTGCGGATAAGCTTCTACCGGAAATAGCGGCAAATAAACGTCCTATTAAGATTTGGTCTGCGGCAAGCTCTTCAGGCCAAGAAGCATACTCAATGGCAATGACGATTCTTGAAACTCAAGCTCGTAAGCCAGGTATGCTGCCAAATGTATCGATTACCGCAACTGACATCTCAGCAAGTATGTTGGATATGTGCCGTACTGGCGCTTATGACAACCTTGCATTGGGACGTGGACTTTCTCCAGAGCGCCGTCGTACTTTCTTTGAAGATGTGGGCGATGGCCGTATGAAAGTGAAAGATAACGTCAAGCGCATGGTGAACTTCCGCCCTCAGAACCTGATGGACAGCTATGCATTGTTAGGCAAGTTCGACATTATTTTCTGTCGTAACGTGCTGATTTACTTCTCACCTGATATGAAATCAAAGGTACTTAACCAGATGGCAAATAGCCTGAACCCTGGTGGTTACTTACTGTTGGGTGCGTCTGAATCGTTAACAGGCTTAACCGATCGTTTTGAAATGGTTCGCTGTAATCCAGGCATCATCTACAAATTAAAGTAACGAGCGGCACCGATATTAGGTGTAAGGTTACCATCTAAATTTAAAACCCAGCCAAGTGCTGGGTTTTCTTTTTCCTGCTTAAGCTATATCTTTAAGTCGGAGTGACATTCCAATTTACTCTATTTTTTGGCTTGTATATTGCAAGTTTACCCACGAGTAACCTGTAAAAGTATTGATAGACCGCCTTATTTTAAAAGTTGGTATATATATTGCTTTGGTTATTTCATAACAGTCAGTTCTTGAGTTGAGGTTTACATGGCTATTTCTTTTGACAATGCTTTGGGCATTCACCAGCACACAGTTGGTGTACGTGAGCGTAACGCTGAGGTGCTTTCCACCAATATCGCGCAAGCAAACACGCCTGGGTATAAAGCAAAGGGATTAGACTTTAAGAAATCACTGCAAGCGGCAAGTTCTGGGGCAAGCATTGGTCTTAGCCGTACAGATGGTCGGCACATTTCTGCCTCAACAACGGTGAACGGGGAAACGAAGTATCGCATTCCTACCCAACCTGATACAGGAGATGGCAACACGGTTGATTTGGATTTGGAAAGAAACCTTTTCATGCAAAACCAAATTAGGCATCAAGCCTCTCTCGACTTCCTAGGAAGTAAGTTCAAGAATTTAACTAAAGCGATTAAAGGGGAATAATTAGATGAGCTTATTTAATGTATTCAATGTGACTGGTTCTGCGATGAGTGCTGAATCTGTTCGTCTAAATACGACCTCGAGCAACCTTGCAAACGCGGACAGTGTAAGTAGTTCTGCTGAAGAAACTTACAAGGCTCGCCACGCAGTGTTCGGCGCTGAGTTAAATAAAGCACGCAACAGTGACCACACTGTGCCTGTGAAAGTACTAGGTATTGTAGAAAGCGATAAACCGCTGAGCGCGGAGTACAACCCGGATCATCCATTAGCGAACAACGAAGGCTATATCTACAAGCCTAACGTGAACGTTATGGAAGAGATGGCAAACATGATTTCGGCATCACGTGCGTACCAAACGAACGTACAGGTTGCTGACTCGAGTAAACAAATGCTGCTGCGTACGCTGCAGATGGGTCAATAAGGATAAGGAGGTAGCACATGGCTGGAATCAACAACAATGTTGGTCAAAGCGGCTTGTCCTATGTTGACCAGCTGAAGAGTCTTCAAGATGGCGCTAAGAAGCCCGACGAAACAACAGGTAAGCAGGATCTTAAACAAGAAGACTTCTTATCTTTGTTGACTAAGCAACTAGCACAACAAGACCCTTTCAAGCCGGTTAGCAATGACCAGATGATTGCGCAAATGGCTTCATTTGCGACCGTAGATGGCATTGGCAAAATGAATACACAGTTTGAAAGCTTGAATTCATCAATGACCTCTAACCAAGCACTTCAGGCATCCTCTTTGGTTGGCCGTGATGTATTGGTTCCTGGTGCGGCAGGTGTAAAACCCGGTGATGGCGGTATGGCGGCAATGGTTAAGCTTCCTCAGGCAATGGACAATGTAATGGTCCGTGTTGAGAACGAAGTTGGCCAATTGGTTCGCACATTTGATATCGGCTCTAAACCATCTGGTGATACACGCGTTGAATGGGACGGAAAAGACGAAGACGGTAACCCATTGCCGGCCGGTAAATACAACGTGAAAGCGTCAGGTTTGCTGGATGGCGAGAACACAGAGTTCCAAGTTTCCAGTTATGCGAACGTGAACAGTGTGCTTCTTGGTAAGGGCGATGGCAACGTACTACTCAATCTGGCTGGTTTCACATCGCCAGTACGACTTGCTGAAGTACTAGAAGTTGGTAAAGCGTAGCTCTTTATTGAGTGACTATGCTAGCTAGATAGATTAGGAGAATAATGGAATGTCATATGTAGCTTTAAGCGGCCTATCCGCTGCACAATTAGACCTGAATACAACCAGTAACAACATTGCGAACGCGAACACATTTGGCTTTAAAGAGTCTCGTGCCGAGTTCGGTGATGTTTACTCAAGCTCGTTGTTCACTAACGCAAAAACGACGGCAGGTGGCGGTGCGCAAGCTAGCCAAGTGGCGCAACAGTTCCACGAAGGTTCAAGTATTTATACGAACAACCCAATGGACTTACGTGTAAGTGGTACAGGTTTCTTTGCAGTATCGAAAGACCGCATGGTGCCAGAGATTAACGAATTAACGCGTAATGGTGCATTTCACCTAAACAAAGACAACTACATGGTTACCGCTAACGATGAGTTTCTTTTAGGTTACGATGTTGATCCAAACTCGGGTGAAGTTCTTTCTTACGCGCCAAAGCCTCTCGACATACCAGCTGAGTTTGGTAAGCCAAAACAGACAGAAAACATTGAAGTAGGGGTTAACCTTCCTGCAAACGGTGATCTTAAAGACCCGGCTGCATTTAACTTCAAAGATGCTGATACTTATAACCGTGCAACGTCTTCGACGGTATACGATTCTATGGGTCAGTCTTACAAGTTAACGACTTACTACCTCAAAGATCAGACTCAACCAAACACTTGGCAAACGTACTACACCATGTCAGATGAGAACGGTGAAAAGCCGGTCAACATTACTGGTGGTGATGCGACGAATGCACAAGGTCATGTTGGTCACACAATGAAGTTCAACAATGACGGTACGTTAGCAAGCCTGAACAATGGCCAGCCGATTAACTCGGAACCACTGGGTGCTGGTGCGAACCCTATTGACTTGAACGGTGCTGATCCAACTCAAGTGCTTAAGTTTGGTTTAGATTCTTCAACTCAGTTTGCCGCTCCGTTTGAATTGACTAAGTTTGATGAAGATGGCGCGACAACAGGTTTCTTAACAAAAATCGATTTCGATGAGTACGGCAGTGTTCTAGGTACTTACTCAAATGGTGAAAACGTGATGCTTGGCCGTGTAGGCTTGGTTCGTGTACCAAATGAGCAAGGTCTGGATAAGAAAGGCGGTACTCAATGGGATTCTACCAACGACTCTGGTGACAAGATCTGGGGTGAATCGAACAAAGGTTCATTTGGTAGCATCAACAACGGCTCGCTAGAGCAGTCGAACATCGATATGACTCAAGAACTGGTTGATTTGATTTCTGCTCAACGTAACTTCCAAGCGAACTCGCGTTCTCTAGAAGTACACAACCAACTGCAACAGAATATTCTTCAGATTCGTTAATCGTTTCGAGCGTTTGAATCATCTGCGAATACCCAATTCAATGTTATTGAATTGGGTATTGTTGTTTGTCTTCTTATTTGCCGCCCTTATTGCCGCACGGTAATGCCACTGGCAACAATTCTTCCTCAATGATCCTTTAATGATCACCCCTCTTTGTTTGTTTTCTATTTAAATTGTTGATAAATAACAGTTAAAAATATTGGCACAGTGTTTGCTTTATAAGCTCTAGAAGATGATTTTTTGGAGCAAAATTATGGATCGCGCACTGTTTCTTGCCATGAGTGGCGCAAAGCAAAATATGCAGGCTTTGCAGCTACGTGCAAACAACCTTGCCAACGTGAGTACAACGGGTTTCCGTGCTGATTTAGCACAAGCACGTTCAATGCAAGCGTATGGTGAAGGCATGCCTACTCGTGTTTTCAGCATGACAGAGCGTCCTGGTCATAATTTTGCGCAAGGTAGTGTGGTTACCACTGGCCGAGATCTCGATGTTACCGTTCAAGGTGATGGCTGGATTTCAGTGATGGATAACACCGGCCGCGAAGGTTTAACGCGTAACGGTAACCTTAAGGTTGATCAAAACGGTCTGCTAACTAATGCAAGTGGCCATTTGGTGCTAGGTGAGAACGATGCGCCAATCACACTTCCTATCCCAATCAGTAAAGTAGAAATTGGTACTGACGGTACGATTTCGGTGATTCCTCAAGGCGCTCCAGCTGAAGAATTAGCCGTCGTTGATCGTATTAAGCTTGTGCGTCCAGACAACCAAAGCTTGTTTAAAGACACGAATGGTCTATTCCGTTCGAAAAACCCAGATCAGGCATACGAAGCAGATGCAGCGGTAACGTTGCTAAAAGGTGCTATCGAAGGCAGTAACGTAAATGCCGTAGGTGAAATGACCAGCCTAATTGACTTACAACGTCAGTTTGAAATGCAGGTCAAAATGATGAGCACAGCAGAGGAAATGGACAAGTCGTCTGATTCACTGCTTCGTATGAGCTAATAGAATTTAAAGGACATTGCTATGCATCCAGCATTATGGGTAAGTAAAACGGGTTTAGACGCCCAACAAACCAATATCTCAACGATTTCGAACAACCTTGCCAACGCCTCGACCATTGGTTTTAAAAAGAGCCGCGCGGTATTTGAAGATCTGTTCTACCAGAATATTAATCAACCGGGTGGTCAATCGTCTCAGAATACTGAGCTGCCAAGTGGTTTGATGCTGGGTGCCGGTTCTAAGGTCGTCGCGACTCAAAAAGTGCACACTCACGGTAACGCACAAACGACATCTAACAGCCTAGACATGATGATTGAAGGCGACGGTTTCTTCCAAGTTGAAATGCCAGACGGTGAAACAGGTTACAGCCGCAATGGTCAGTTCACACTGAACGGTGAAGGCGCGATCGTAACGTCGGGCCAAGGTTATCCTCTACAACCAGAAATTGTGATTCCTGAAGACGCGATCTCGGTAACGGTTGGTAACGACGGTGAAGTATCGGTTCGTCTACGTGGCGAGCAAAACAACGTCGTGGTTGGTCAAATTACCATTACTGACTTTGTAAACCCAGGTGGTCTAGAGCCAGTAGGTCAAAACCTTTACTTGCCAACTGGCGCGAGTGGCGACCCACAAGAGGGGGTTCCGGGTTTTGATGGCCTAGGTAACATCCGCCAATCGATGCTAGAAACATCGAACGTAAACGTAACCGAAGAGCTGGTAAACATGATTGAAGCTCAGCGTGTATACGAAATGAATTCGAAAGTTATCTCGTCGGTAGACAAGATGATGAGCTTTGTTAACCAACAGCTGTAATTGGTTTATTCGCCGTTTACTTTTTTAATTAATCGATCTGTTTTTACTAATTGACCCATTTACCACTGCCTGCTGAGAGTATATCGCCATGAAACGTATTTTTTGTTTAGCTTTGTTTATGTCTATGTCGGGGTGTGCTGTTCTTGACCCGATCGAGACTCCGGCAGAAGAAAATGCAACCACAGTGGTTGATGCTGTGGAAGGTGATAAGTCGGCACAAGAGAGCTCTGGCATTATTGACACGCTTCGTGGGCGAACCGATCCAATTGCTGGTGACCCTGCATGGGCGCCAATCAACCCCAAGCAGAAGCCAGAGCATTACGCAGCGGCAACGGGCTCACTGTTTAATGTGAACCACATTGGCAGCATGTATGACGACTCTAAACCGCGTGGTATTGGTGACATCATCACTGTAGCGCTAGATGAGAATACTCGAGCGACCAAAAAAGCCAACGCAGACATGTCTAAGTCGAATGATGCATCGATGGAGCCGCTGGCTGTTGGTGGTCAAGAGCTGACGATCGACAAGTACAACTTCTCTTACGATCTGAGCAACACCAATACCTTCGCTGGTGATGCATCAGCCAACCAAAGTAACAGCATCAGCGGCTATATCACCGTAGAAGTGATCGAAGTATTAGCCAATGGCAACCTAGTGGTTCGTGGTGAGAAGTGGATGACACTGAACACAGGCGATGAGTATATCCGCCTAAGCGGCACCATCCGTCCTGATGATATTGATTTTGAAAATACCATCGCTTCAAACCGTGTTTCTAACGCACGAATTCAGTACTCGGGCACGGGCGTGCAGAAAGATATGCAAGAGCCTGGATTCTTGGCACGATTCTTTAATGTATCTCTGTAGAGCTTGATAGGACGACGACATACTGACAGCCTCTATCACTCAGCCACATTTAGCTAAGCTATTATAAATTAAAGCAATACAGACAGGTTACTCAATGAAAAAACTGACACTCGTACTATTCGGCATGCTATTTCTTGCCACCAGTGCCCATGCTGCGCGAATCAAAGACGTGGCAAAAGTGGCGGGTGTTCGTAGTAACCAACTTGTCGGTTATGGTTTGGTCACGGGTTTGCCGGGTACTGGTGAGACAACTCCCTTTACCGATCAAACATTTAACGCAATGCTGCAAAATTTTGGCATCCAATTGCCGCCCGGCACTAAGCCAAAAACCAAAAACGTCGCGGCTGTTATTGTGACTGCTGAACTGCCAGCCTTCTCTAAGCAAGGTCAGGAAGTTGACGTAACCGTATCTTCTATCGGTTCGGCAAAAAGCCTACGTGGTGGCACGCTGCTACAAACCTTCCTAAAAGGTCTTGATGGTCAAGTGTATGCCGTAGCGCAGGGTAACTTGGTGGTAAGTGGCTTTAGTGCACAAGGTAACGACGGTTCTAAGATTGTCGGTAACAACCCTAACGTTGGTATCATCTCTAGCGGTGCGACGGTTGAACAAGAGATCCCAACGCCATTCGGTCGTGGTGACTACATCACCTTCAACCTAATCCAATCAGATTTCACAACGGCTCAGCGTATGGCTGATGCGGTTAACAATTTCCTAGGCCCACAAATGGCTTCAGCGGTAGACGCAACTTCAGTAAAAGTTCGTGCACCGCGTGAAATCAGCCAGCGTGTAGCATTCTTGTCGGCTATCGAAAACATCGAGTTCGACCCTGCTGAAGGCTCTGCAAAAATCATCGTCAACTCTCGTACAGGTACGATTGTGGTTGGTAAGCACGTTCGCCTAAAAGCGGCGGCGGTCACCCACGGTGGTATGACGGTTGCAATTAAAGAAAATCTAAACGTAAGCCAACCGAATGCATTCTCTGGTGGCCAAACGGTAGTGGTCCCTGATTCTGATATCGAAATCACGGAAGGCGATGGTAAGATGTTCAAATTTGAACCTGGCCTAACGCTGGACGATTTGGTACGCGCAGTCAATGAAGTGGGCGCTGCACCTTCTGATTTAATGGCAATTCTTCAAGCACTGAAACAAGCGGGTGCGATTGAAGGCCAATTGATCATTATCTAAGGAATAAAGCATGATTAAGAATAACAATGACATCGGCTTTATTCACGACATCGGTAGTTTAGACCGTCTTCGTCAACAAGCCGTAAACGGTGAAGAAGGCAGCGAGAAAGAAGCACTAACCGCGGCGGCAAAACAGTTTGAATCGATTTTCACATCGATGTTGTTTAAGTCAATGCGCGATGCTAACTCAAGCTTTAAGTCGGATATGCTGAACAGCCAGAACGAGCAGTTTTATCGTCAGATGCAAGATGACCAAATGGCGAGTGAGTTGAGTGCTTCAGGTTCATTAGGCCTTGCGGACATGATTGTAGCTCAGTTAAGCGCTGGTCAAGCAAGCGACGCGACAGAAGATAAGGTTCGCAGTGAAGGTTTTGATACTTCATTGCAACGACCGCAATACTCAGGCCGCTCAGAAGATAGAGCATCTGAAGTGCAACCTGCGTCAGCGGTAAAACAACCAATATCCTTTGATTCTCCAGAATCGTTTGTGACTTCAATGAAGCCTTACGCTGAAAAAGCGGCAAGTGCGCTTGGTGTGGACTCGTCTCTACTGTTGGCACAAGCAGCCCTGGAAACGGGTTGGGGTTCTAAAATGGTTAAGAACTCTCTGGGCAACAGTAACAACCTATTCAACATCAAAGCAGACAGAAGTTGGAAGGGCGATAAGGTTGCTACGCAGACTCTAGAGTTCCATGGCAAAACTGCCGTTAAAGAGTCGGCTTCTTTCCGTTCTTACTCAAACTTTGAAGATAGCTTTAACGACTATGTGAAGTTCTTGAACGAAAACCCAAGATACGAAACGGCATTGCAGCATCAAGGTAACTCAGAGAGTTTCATCAAAGGTATTCACCAAGCAGGTTATGCAACTGACCCTAACTATGCAGACAAGGTTTTGCGAGTGAAAGCCAAGATTGACGAGATGAACTAGCGTTATTGAATGTACTCGGGAGCTTGCCATTGGCAGGCTCTTTTCTTATCTATCACCTCAATGTTTGCTACAAAGTCTGTCGTTATCTCCTTACACTTCAATAAATTATTGTCTTTTATCTCTCGGCTATCTCTATTGGCACATATATTGCTTTTTAAACTGGTAGTTAATCAGTTTATCCTGATTTTGTTAAGTTTTTTGGGGGCATTATGGCGTCGGATCTTCTGAATGTAGGGGCACAAAGTGTTCTTACCGCTCAGAGACAGTTAAACACCACAGGTCATAACATTTCTAACGCCAACACAGAGGGCTATAGCCGCCAATCTGTGATTCAAGGTGTGAATGACCCTCGTCAGTACGGTGGCCAAAGCTACGGTATGGGTGTGCATGTGGAAAATGTTCGCCGCTCTTGGGACCAATTTGCCGTCAACGAACTTAACTTATCGACAACCAATGCCGCCAATAAAGGCGACACCGAAGCTAACCTCGATATGCTGTCGAGTATGTTGTCATCGGTTGCTTCGAAGAAGATTCCAGAAAACCTCAATGAATGGTTTGATTCGGTTAAAACATTAGCCGATACACCGAATGATGTCGGTGCTCGAAAAGTTGTACTAGAGAAGGCTGGACTACTCAGCAAGACGTTAAATGAATTCCATGAAACGGTGCGTCAACAGTCTGATTCTACGAATAAAAAATTAGATATGGGTATCGAGCGAGTTAACCAACTTGCGTACGAGATCCGTGATGTTCAGCGCTTAATGATGCGAACTCCTGGGCCTCATAATGACCTACGAGATCAGCATGAAAAGTTGATTAATGAGCTTTCTGGTTACACCAAAGTTACGGTGACACCACGCTCAAATGCCGAAGGGTTTAATGTCCATATTGGTAATGGCCATACCTTGGTCTCTGGTAGTGAAGCGAGTCAGCTGAAGATGGTTGATGGCTTACCCGATGCACATCAGCGCCGCCTAGCGATTGTTGAAGGTAAGTCTTTAAAACCGATCACCAGCAGTGATATCGACGGAAAAATCGGCGCCATGCTAGACATGCGTGACGAACATATCCCAGCAATCATGGATGAGCTTGGTCATTTGGCGACCGCGTTTTCATATGAGGTCAATAGTCTTCAAGAACAAGGTTTGGATCTTAACGGCAACGTAGGTAGGGACTTGTTTACCGACGTGAACTCAGAGCTGGTGGCAAAATCTCGTGTCACGGCTAGCGGGCAATCGAAAGCAGATGTTGCGGTATACATTGATGATACTTCTGCCTTAAAAGGCGGTGAGTATGGACTGAAATACGATGGCAGTGATTATGTCGTGACTAAGCCGAACGGTGAGACCGTTAAGATGGCGACCGACTCTAGCGGTAGTGCTTTTTATCTTGATGGCATGCGAGTGGAAGTACGTAACCCTCCTGAACTAGGAGAGAAACTGTTACTGCGTCCAACGCGTAATTTTGCTGCGCAGATTCATATGGAAACCAAAGACCCGAAAGACATTGCTGCGCAAAGTTATGAGGCATCGACCACGTTTGCCAAGGGTACAGCGGGATTTAAAATCCTAGAAGCAGGTCAACTGCGTGAGTTTGAAGTGATTGTCTCACCAAAAGGTGAGCAGTTTGCTGTGACGGATCCGAAGGGTAACATTTTAATGCAGCCTCAACCGTATCCGCCACAAGGGCCAGTGACCATCAACGGTACAACGTTTGAGCTTACACCCGGTGCGGTGGCAAATGATAAGTTTACGGCAAACCTTGTCCCATCAGAAGGTGACAACGGTAACCTGCGTAAGCTACAAGATCTTCAAACAGGAAAGCTGTTGAATGATGGTGAGTCTACGATTTTAGACCTTTACCACAACTTGAATACTAATACGGGCTTGAAGTCTTCAACGGCAAATCGCCTGAGTGATATTGCGACATTAGAGAAACAGTCGGCTCAAGAACGTATTGCTTCTATCTCGGGAGTAAACCTCGATGAAGAAGCGGCAAACATGATGAAATTTCAGCAAGCGTATATGGCTTCTTCACGCATCATGCAAGCAGCCAACGATACGTTTAACACTATTTTGGCTCTGAGATAGGAAGGTATAAATGTTGAATCGTATCTCTAGCTTCCATAATTATCAGTCAGTACAAAACGACTTGCGCCGTCAAGAGAACAAGGTGCATCACAACCAAGCACAACTTGCTTCGGGTAAGAAGTTACAGTCGCCAAGTGATGACCCATTAGCGACGCACTATTTACAGAACATTGGTCAGCAGTCAGAACAGCTTAAACAGTATGTCGATGCGATTACTCTAGTCAGAAACCGTCTTGAGCATCATGAAGTATTGGTTTCTAACACAGAAGGCTTTGCTGATGAAGCAAAACGAACCGTGATGGAAATGATCAACGGTGCGCTTTCCCCTGAAGACCGTTTAGCGAAAAAGCGTGAGATCCAAGAGCTAGCGAATAACTTCTTGCACTTGGCCAACTCTCAAGATGAGTCGGGTAACTACACGTTTGCAGGCACTAAGCCGAAAAATCAGCCTTTCTTTCGAGATAACGAAGGGAATGTGACATATCAAGGTGATGACTACCAACGCAAGATGCGTGTGGCAAGCAGCTTTGAAATGGCAATGAATGATCCGGGTAGCAAGATGTTTATGGAAATAGACAATCCGTTCGGTGATTACGAACCTCAATACGAGCTTGAACCTGCCTCTGAGTTGCTGCTTGGACGTGCGACCAACAGCGATGAAGATGGGTCTACTTATAAAGTGACTTTTGTCGACATGCAGACGGGTAATTTCGCTTATCAGCTTGAAAAAGACGGCGCAGTGGTGGCCGCAGAAGATTTTGATCCTTCGACAGGTATTGTTTATGAAGGGCTGAATATTCAAATCAAAGGCCAAATCACTAAAGGTGATTCGATCACCTTAGAACCACGAGAGACTTTCTCTATCTTTGATACGTTCAAAGAGGCTGCTGAGCAGGCTGAAAACCCGGTATCGGATGCATCAGCAACAGCGAAACTGCACCAAGTAACTGAAGAGTTCCACGCTGCGTTTATCCATTTGACCAAGGCAAGAACCGATGTTGGTGCACGCTTGAGTACTTTGGATATTCAAGAGCAACAACATGAAGATTTTAAGTTGTCTTTAGCAAAAGCAAAAAGCAACTTTGAAGACTTGGATTACTCGAAAGCGATCATTGAGTTCAATGAAAACTCTCGAGCACTACAAGCTTCTCAACAAGCGTTTGGCAAAACCAAAGACCTGACCTTGTTTAACTATATTTAGTGATAAATCGGTATTTAATGGTGGCTTGTCGATCACCATGGCGTTGATTCCTTGCCGTATGTGCTATGCCATACGTGCGAATGACGCCACAATTTGCCGCTTTTTTGTTCGAAGCATGATGTTTCTAGAATAGCGGCAAAAAACGGCAATAAGGAAGGTGAATGTTTTTCATCTTTTAATAGTAGAAAATCATAATTGCGCAGCGTTGTTTGTAAGCTTTTGATTTTTAGATAATTAAAAAATTATTTATATGATATTAAACTTGGCATACAACTTGTATCTGTGTTGGTTATAAATGATTAATACAGATCTTAAACCTTGTATAGGGTTTATCGAGTAATACACGGTCAGTGCTTATCCATATGAGAGTAAAGCTGGCCGCTTCGCAGAAACTTTGCGAACTCATAAGGAGAGCAAAATGGCTATCAATGTAAGCACTAACGTATCTGCTATGACAGCACAGCGTTACCTGAATAAAGCATCTAATGACTTAGCGACTTCTATGGAGCGTTTGTCATCGGGTCACAAGATCAACAGCGCAAAAGATGATGCAGCGGGTCTGCAAATCTCGAACCGTTTAACGGCTCAATCTCGTGGTCTTGATGTAGCAATGCGTAATGCCAATGACGGTATTTCAATTGCTCAAACCGCTGAAGGCGCGATGAACGAATCAACCAACGTATTACAACGTATGCGTGACCTAGCGATTCAATCATCAAACGGCACTAACTCTCCGGCGGAGCGTACGGCACTGAACGAAGAGTCAATGGCACTTCAAGATGAGCTTAACCGTATCGCGGAAACCACATCGTTTGGTGGTCGTCGTCTACTGAACGGTTCATTCGGTGAAGCTTCATTCCAGATTGGTTCTAACTCTGGTGAAGCGATGATCATGGCTCTGACGAGCATTCGTGCCGATGACTTCCGCATGGGTGGTACAACGTTTGATTCTGAAAACGGCAAAGACAAGAGCTGGGAAGTGCCTGCACAAGCTCGCGATCTTAAGTTCGAATTCAAAACTAAAGCGGGTGAAGACATCGTTTTAGATATCAATACCAAAGCGGGCGATGATATCGAAGAGCTTGCGACTTACATTAATGGTCAGTCTGATCTTGTGAACGCATCGGTTACTGATGATGGTCGCATTCAACTGTTCGTTGCTGAACCTGACCTTGACGGCCCAATGTCTATCTCTGGTGGTCTAGCGTCTGAGCTAGGTATTAAGAGTGAAGGCCGCGCAACCTCTGTTCAAGATGTTAGCTTAACCAGCGTTGCGGGTTCACAGAACGCAATCAGCGTGATTGATTCTGCAATGAAGTACGTGGATTCACAGCGTGCTGATTTGGGTGCAAAACAGAACCGTCTAAGCCACAGTATTAATAACTTGGCAAACGTACAAGAGAACGTAGACGCTTCAAACAGCCGAATCAAAGATACGGACTTTGCGAAAGAGACGACGCAAATGACCAAATCACAAATTCTGCAACAAGCAGGTACTTCAATACTTGCTCAAGCAAAACAGTTGCCTAACTCTGCAATGTCATTATTGCAATAGTTATTGGTTGAACTTGCTGCTCGTGTTCAGACGTGAGCCATGCAGCAAGGGAAACTGGCAAGCATACTTACTATTGAATGTTTAGCTCTCTCATCTCTCACCTGCTATCCATTTTTACAGTAAGAATGCAACGGCAAGTCGGAAATGTGTTCATTTCTCGATGATCTCCACACAGGCTCTGACGCGCCAACTAGCCCCGGTTCTCTCAAAGGAAAAGGGGCTTTTTCCTTTCTGACCTTTACCTTTCTGTTTCTTCGCTATCTACTTAGTTTTACTTAGCCGCTTCTCAACTCCAGCCCTCTACTCTAGTTCTCAACCTTGAATTAACTTCACCTGCTACCGCGGAAAATAGCCCACCTCAATGTACTAAATCTGTCCGCATAGAGGATCTTTGATGATCGATCATTTCTATACGTTGACCCATTTCTACGGTTATTAGTCTGTTTTTTGAACAGGTTGGGATCTTTTATCAATTGAAGTCTGCAGTTGTTATTGAAAAATGTAATTTTTAAGTGTCTGAAAAATATTAACTTAATAATTTTTTTGTGGTTTTTTAAAAGTTTTTCTAAAGCTTCTGAATTTCGCGCCGTTATTAAAAGTAACTTTGAGAGAACTACTTTGGTTTTCCGAGACGTCGGAAACCGCTAT
>NZ_AJZD02000017.1 GCF_000272105.2 Vibrio splendidus 12E03 | reverse complement strand
TATTCTTCATCTCGAACCACGTAGATCACATGCCCCCAAAAACCTTTGCTTTTGGCTTGGATGTGACTCTTCATAATTGAACGGTATCGGATGGGTGTTTTGAGCGTCAATTCTGTCTCAATAGCAACCATTCCTCCTGAAGGTGGGCTGACGATGGCATCGGGACGATGAGAGATAGGATACATTTTTTTAAACGTATGACGGTCAGCATTAGTCCAACCTGTCCAATTCAAATGTTTAAGTGCAATGAAAACTCTTTGGTTCATTAATGTGTGATTAAGCGTGACTAAACTAATTCTACTTGGTGTAAAGCAGTGCATTGGTGCGTGATCACTGTCGCCGACTAGATGTATTCCTTTGTCGGTTATCCCCCATAATGAAATTTTACATGTGTCTAATGTCAGTGAATGTTTTTCTAATAATCTCTTATTGACCATTCTCTTTAACAACCGAGAAAGGTTGGGTTGCTTTATTTTAATCAGGGCCATTAAGTTATCAAAGTTACTGTATATCTCTTGATGCAAAAACGAAAGTACACTCATTTCAAGTCTTTTCCCTTGTAGTAAAGCGTCATTTATATGCATACCTTTATTCATTTATGCCCTCCAATTTTTTACGTTCAACATGAAACACTTGGTTTTTGGTTGCAATGCTGTGAATCAAACTACTCATGGACTGAAGCAATGCTGCTCGACATTCCAAGAAATCGCTGTCTGAGAGTTCTTCATTGTGTTGCGCTCGATGTAAGTCCAAGAGGTAGTCATTGGCGGATGAAAATGTTTTTAATAAAAGCCCCGTGCTGCGGCATAAGCGTTTATCCTCGATCTTCATTTCAAGGCGGTGTTTTTCTGCTACAAACGGCACCAGATTGATATCACCCCATTCACTTTTTCTCTTCGAGTGCTCAGTCTGGATGCTCTTTCTTACCGCGCGGATCTCTTGCAGGAATATTTCTAGTGCGTCTCGGCAAAAAATTGGGTTGGGATTTTTTGGGTTCGTGGAAAATGCTTCAACCGAGAAAAGCGCATTAATGGCAAATTGGCCGTCGTAAGCTTTTGACTTAGAGGATCCAGATTGATAAACCGATCTATCCCAAAGGTGTATGAGTGGTTTAAATTGAAGTTGGTGCATGTTAGTTCCTTACCTTAGCTGTTTTTTAATGCTTCTAACCCTGCATGACAAGCATCCTCAGAGGCTTTGTTTTCTTGCGGGGATTCTTGTTGATGCGTTTTATTTGATGGGTTATTGGTTGGTGATGAAGGGGGGAGATTTGCTGTATTGGGAGACTCATCGCCACTCGTTGTGTCTTTCTTTATCGTTTCAAAGGCCATGTCATGTTGTGTTTCTTCTGAATCGTTTTCGTTGGTGATCTTGTCACTTGTTACTACTTCAAAATTGTACATTACGTCTTCCACCTCACTATTCTCAGTGTTGCTACTTTCGGTTGTCTCAGTCGTTTCATTTTGCTGAGGTAATGGCTCATCAAGATCTTGATGAAGTGTCGACGTTTGTTCGTGATGAGCATCTTCTGTTAATTCGTCGGATTGATTTGAGGTGGGGGGCGCTGTATTTATGGTCTCCTCTTCGCTTACTTTTAATTCTCTTTGTCGTACGACCTCAAAGTTTTCAAGCGTGCTCTTTTTCACTTTTATGGGGGAAATTAATGAGGGTTTGGGTACTTCGGTTGCTGTGAATATATAACTCACAAAAGGCGGCAAGTTGAGCAGCATGTTGGTATCAACAAAGTATCGTTCAGCCAGCCTTATGTTTCGACGACCTTCTACCGTTTCGGTAAGGGCAGCGTTTAACTCCACCGTACGGCTTTCATCATCCACTAAAATAGTGCCGGACATTTTCGCTACCCATTCGGCGGTTTCGGGATCTTGAAGTTTGTACACCAACTTAAATTTTGTGTTTTCTACGACCGCTCCGACGACCGCATCACTGTTTAAATCAGCAGGGCAATCTCGTAAATCAGCAACAGATTGATGTGCCAAAAACATGTGAATGCCTTTATCTCGCGCTGCCCCTAAACCTTCCATTGCCGCTTTTGATATGTGATATTTCAATTCATCCAAGAAAATGGCGATGGGCTTTGGGGTGCTGTTGACGCGGTCGCGCATCTCTGCGAGTTGAAACAGTCGAATCAAAATCATCTTTTGTGTCATGATGATTTTTGCGTTTCTGAGTGATCCAATGATGTAACAACAACCGCCCTCATCAAATATGGATTGCATGTTTAAACCGTCAGGGGCGTTAACAGAATTCACCTCTGAGAGTTCTTCCATCTTTCCATAGAATGCCTTAACGGTATCTTTCATGCCTTGAACATGAGCTGAATTAAATAAGCCGGTGAACGTTTCGCGCTCTTCTTCCGTTGCTTTTTGTGGGGATTGCCTTGCCGCTTTACGGTCGTCAATTCGATAGAAGTCGGCAATGTCACCTTTCTCTGCAAAGCTAAACCCCGCAACCAACAGTTCTTCAATCTGTTCGGGGGTTGCGCCCGCCAATAAATTCAGTTGCGGTAACGGACTATTAAGGTCGATAAGGTGAAACGGTTTACCTGCTTTTTCGCATGCGGCTTTGAGAAGATGCGGTGCCCATTCATCGTTTTTTGGATCGAGTACAAACACGCCTTCTTCGGCTTGAATCAGTTGGTACAAAATCAAACCCGATGCCACACCTTTACCTGCGCCTGTCGTCCCTAAAATGTCGGCATGTTGTTTTTGCAGATCTTTTAAAGGGATATATTGCGGTTGTCTGTTAACGTCTAAACCGACAAAAACCCCCTTTTTTAAATCGATGTGATCTTCGGGATCGTAGTCCACCGTTTCGGGTAAGTAGTCACGAACATTTCGTACGTCGGTGCGTTCGTCACGTGCGACTTCGGTTCGCTTGGTGTGCTTTATTTTGAGTTGGTTAATTTTGCCTGATAGGTGACGACGTCCCCACCAGTGGGTAAATATACCGGCTCCAAAGATAGGGATTAAAAGCCACTCTGAGAGAGAGTAATGGAGATTAACGAGTGGCGCACCGTGAAGCGCTTTTGCCCAATTGATCAAAGCGGGAATGCTCAAGTTAGAGAGTGTTCCAAAGATAAACAGTAGCACTCCGGCTGCAATGATGATCCTTCGAAACCACGTGTCGAGATCGTCTCTTTCTGGTTTGTCGAAGTACATAACAGGAAGAAATAAGCCAGACAAAAAGCTCAGCAGCGTCCCCCAATAAAAGGTAAACAGATACAGCGATGAAAAGATATTCATCACTAAAACGTAAAATTGATATTCGATGCGGTCTAACATGGTTATCCTTTTATTAACTAAAAAACCGATATGTAATACCGATATGTGAAACTGATATATGGTCATATCGGTTTCACATATCGGTTCTGTATATCGGAAAAGCGCCCTAAATCGTTTTCTGGACGAAAACTCAGCGGGTTATCCCTAAAGGGATAATCATTTACAAAACTGCGTTTTTTCAATGGATTAGAAAGAAAAGCCCTCGTCCTGAACGTCCTCAAACTTTACTTTCCAATCTAAGAGCAAAAGAAGCCGAAAACCGCAGCGCTACGCGCGACCAAGCACTTTAGGAAGGTGAAATAGTCCTCATTTGGCGGTCGCAAGCTCCTTTGCTCAAATTCCTCCTTTTCAACTAACCTAAGATGCTTGGTCTCGCCTGCTCAACGGTTTTCGGGGGCAAGCCCCCAAAACAAAAGTCGACCTCTAGGGAGGTCTCGCTATTCCGCTGGACGCGGGCGTTTTGTTTCGGCTCCCCCGCCTGAACCAGCGGTCGGGACTCCCTTGTTTCAGATTCTTCGCTGAACGCTACGACCCACCATAGCTTTAACAATCAAGCCCCGCAGAGGGGGCGCTTGCGCGATTGAAAACTGTGGGCAGGCAATCTAAAGCTCACTTCAAGCAGAGCTTTTCGTTCTCTAAGATTGATAAAAAGCGTCGCCTTCACCACTTCAATCAAACGCCTACGTGGGGGCATGGAATGCCCGAATACCCACTTCGTCGTTCTCTTTCTGAGGTTCGTCTTTGGCTTTTTATGCGCCCTCTTAATGCGTCTGACTTTCT
>NZ_AJZD02000016.1 GCF_000272105.2 Vibrio splendidus 12E03 | reverse complement strand
CCGCCAGTAATGGGCTAGAAGCGGTAGAGGTGGTTAAGTCTCTGCGCCCTGATGTGGTGTTGATGGATATCAGCATGCCTATCATGAATGGCATTGATGCCACCCATCTGATTAAAGAAGAAGACCCAGAAGCCAAGGTACTGATGCTGACTATGCATAACAACCGTGAATACATCATGAAGGTGATGCAATCGGGTGCTGTCGGCTACATGTTGAAAGAGATTTCGGCTGAAAAAATGGTGCAGGCAATCAAAACGGTCAATCAAGGATCGACCTATTTCTGTGAAAAAGTCACGCAGAATTTGTTTACTCAGCCGATTACTCCTACGCCATCGGTCAAGAATCCATTGAGTAGACGTGAAGAAGCGGTGTTGAAATTAGTCGCGAAAGGGGAGAGTAGTAAAGAGGTCGCGAAGGCACTGAATATCAGCTATCGAACGGTAGAAACCCATAGGCAAAATATTAAGCATAAGCTCGACATTCACTCTACAGCAGAGCTTGCTAAGTACGCGGTCAGCTCCGGGCTTGTGGACTGATCTTACGCTAAATTACATTAAATGTGTAATTTAATTACTAAATGTGTAATTTAGGCCTCCTTTATGGAGGTTTTTTTAGTATTTTTGCGACAGGTTGATATTCTTCTTTTCGAAATTTAAGCGCCGAATGCAATGTTGCAAACTGTGCGCTGCAAATTAGAGAGGAAGCGTGGAGCCTGTAAAAGATAGGTATAGTATTGAAAATACCGATTATACAGTAGGACAAGATAACGTTCAGAAATGGGGTTTTGATGTTCATAACCCAGTATTTGGTATTAGTGCGGGACTTATCGCTTTGTTCCTGATCGGTGTTCTTATTACAGATACCGCTTCAGCAAAGGCTGCGCTAGATGGCGTTAAAGGCCAGATTATCAATTCGTTTGATTGGCTTTTCATCTGGTCGGGTAATATTTTCGTAATTTTCTGCTTAGGTTTGATTGTTTCTCCGTACGGCAAAATCCGCCTTGGTGGTGTTGATGCGACGGCAGATTACTCATTCTTCTCTTGGCTATCGATGCTGTTTGCCGCAGGTATGGGTATCGGCTTGATGTTCTGGAGTGTGGCAGAGCCAGCGGCTTACTTCACGGGTTGGTTTGAAACTCCGTTAGGTGTTGAACCAAACACACCAGAAGCTGCAAAACTGGCATTGGGCGCAACCATGTATCACTGGGGTCTACACCCTTGGGCGATTTATGGTGTAGTAGCACTGTCACTTGCGTTTTTCTCTTACAACAAGGGATTGCCTCTTTCTATCCGTTCTATCTTTTACCCAATTTTAGGTGATAGAGCTTGGGGCTGGGCAGGTCACATTGTTGATATTCTTGCTGTACTTGCAACGCTATTTGGTCTGGCGACATCGTTAGGTCTTGGTGCACAACAAGCGGCAAGTGGTATTCAGCATGTATTCGGCATTGAAGCGGGCTTAGGTCTGCAAGTTATTGTGATTACAGCGGTGACTTTATTGGCGGTAGTATCAGTACTTCGTGGTATTGATGGTGGCGTTAAAGTTATCAGTAACATCAACATGTTGGTGGCTTTCCTACTGCTTATCTTAGTGGCTCTAATCGGCTACGCGGTGACTTTAGGTTCTATCCCAACAACATTGATGGCATACATTGAAAACATCATTCCGTTGAGTAACCCTCACGGTCGTGAAGATGAAACGTGGATGCACGGTTGGACTGTATTCTACTGGGCTTGGTGGATCTCATGGTCACCATTCGTAGGTATGTTTATCGCTCGTGTTTCTAAAGGTCGTACGGTTCGTGAGTTCATCACAGCAGTACTGATTGTACCGACTACCGTGACTATCATTTGGATGTCAGTATTCGGTGGCATGGCGATTGACCAAATCGTGAATAACGTTGGTATTCTTGGTCAAGACGGCCTAACGGATGTATCACTAGCAATGTTCCAAATGTTTGATGCACTGCCGTTCGGGACTCTGCTTTCAATCATTGCGGTTGTATTGGTTCTAGTATTCTTCATTACATCGTCTGACTCAGGCTCTCTAGTAATCGACAGCATCACTGCGGGTGGTAAAGTTGATACGCCAGTGCCTCAACGTGTGTTCTGGGCGTTCCTTGAAGGTGCGATTGCTGTAGCTCTATTGTGGGTTGGTGGTACTGAAGCAGTACAAGCTCTACAAGCGGGTGCAATCTCGACGGCATTACCATTTACCATCATTCTATTACTGATGTGTGTGAGCTTGCTAATGGGTATGCGTACAGAAAAACGCTAGGCTTTTTAAGCTGAAATCTACTGCAATTTATACGCAGTAGAACGGTAAATACTATGAAGGCAGAAGAGGAAACTCTTCTGCCTTTTTTGTTTCCTCTTTACCGTGTTTTCTTGTCTCTTTTAAGCATGTGAAGTGCGATAAAAATGTTAATAACCGTAGAGACAATACCGCCTTAAATTTGGCGACAAGCCAAGGATTTGACATTACTTAAGCTTATGGTTTGCTTAAAATTATATTCCAATATTAAATTGTGAAATCGCTCGAATTTAATACTAATATTGGGTAGTATGCGCGAGATTCCCCACCACTCGTGAAACTTTGACATGAAACTAACACTAAAGCAGAAGTTGATAGGCGCTAGCCTATCTGCTGTTGTCGTTATGGCTACAGCGTTGACTTGGTTGTCAGCAAACCAATTATTTGAACAGACTCGTAATGGCGTATACCTACGAGCTGAAAGCGTATCTGAAGCAGCATCTGAAGGTATTAAAAACTGGATTGATATCCGTACTGATATCGCATCAGCATTTAATGACTTTTCACGAGAGGATGATGTTGTTCCTTTCCTTAAGCAAGCTCGTGTTGCGGGTGGCTTTGACGATATCTTTTTAGGTACTCCAGAAGGTGGAATGTACCGTTCACACCCTGAACGTAATCGTGCAGATTACGATCCTCGTCAACGTCCTTGGTACCAAGAAGCAAACGCTGCAGGTAAGCAAATCATCACAACCGCTTACCAAGATGCGATCACCAAAGCTCTTCTTGTAACGATTGCTGAACCGGTTCGTCACAACGGCCAACTTGTTGGTGTCGTGGGTGCTGACGTACTTATCGACCAATTGGTTAACGATGTAATCAGCCTTGATGTTGGTGACAACGCTTACGCCATGCTAATTGATGCCTCTGACGGTACATTCCTAGCACACCCAGATTCAGCGCTAAGCTTGAAGCCAGTAAGCCAGCTTTCAAACGATATCTCTATGCCTATTATCGAGAACGCAGTACGTACGGGTAGCATCGAGATTATTAAGCAACGTGGCGCAGAGAAGCTGCTTTATTTCACGAAGGTGCCTAACACTAACTGGATCTTCGCGGTTCAGATGGACAAAGCAACAGAAGAGGCGAACCACTCAACACTGCTTACTCAATTGATCACAACGGCTGTTATTATTACGTTAATCGTAATCGTATTAGTGTCTTGGTTAGTGAGCTTCCTATTCCGTGATTTGAACCGTGTTTCAGCGGCACTTGAAGAAATTGCTTCAGGTGAGGGTGACCTTACTCAACGCCTTGAGCCTAAGAGCGATGACGAAATTGGTAAGCTTGCTGAAAACTTCAACCGTTTTGTAGGCAATATGCACACCATGGTGATCAAGCTAAGCGAAGTATCTGCTGCGCTAGGCAACCAAGCACGTCAAACGGCTTCTCAAGCTGAAGAACGTAGTGCTCGTATCCAAATGCAACAAGACGAGATCAACATGGTAGCAACAGCCGTCAACGAAATGGCTGCAGCAACACAAGAGATCGCGGGTAACGCTGACCACACTGCACAGAACTCATCAGAAGCAGTTGGCGCGTGTGAGCACGGTACTGGTCAAGTGACACAGACGCAAAGCTCTATCCAAAACCTTGCTCAAGAAGTTCAAATCGCAACGAACGTTATCCTAGAACTTGAAGAGCACGGCAACAGCATCAACGCTATCTTGTCTAACATTCAAGGTATTGCAGAACAAACGAACCTACTTGCACTTAACGCTGCGATTGAAGCTGCACGTGCTGGTGAGCAAGGTCGTGGTTTCGCAGTAGTAGCGGATGAAGTTCGAGTTCTGAGCCAACGTACACACGGCTCAACGCAAGAAATTCAACAAACGATTGAGTTGCTACAAGGTACAACAGGCAAAGCGGTTAATATCATGAACGATAGCCGTACACTTGCTGAAACCAGTGTTGATGATGCGAACTCAGCGGCTGCAAGCCTAACGCAAATCCATGCTGCTGTTGAACGCATTAGCGACATGGCAACACAGATTGCTTCTGCTGCAGAAGAGCAAGCGTCAGTAACGTCTGAGATTACTCGTAACACTGAAGGAATCCGTGATGTATCTAACGAGCTAGCAGACGAAGCGCACCAAGCTGCAGAGCAAGCTGCGCAGCTTTCTGAGCTGTCTCACGAGCTAGAGAGCGAAATCAGCCGCTTCAAGCTGTAAGCGCTAACTCGTAATTTAAAAGCCGAATGTTATTGTCACATTCGGCTTTTTTGTGCGTGCTAGTTAGAGTTGTGATCCAAACTAGTTGTTCGGATAACCAGGGAATTTCCCTATAAGATTGGCGCGAGTAGGGAAGTATTTCTCCATAAACTTCACCATCGCAGGGTCGTTCTTTTGAAGCTCTGTGAATGTCGCGGAACTTAGCTCTTGAGCGCTGTAGCCTTTGTAGTTTACGTCGTAGTAGGCATACAGAGAGTAGGCTAGGTATTCTTGATCGTATGACTCAGCGTCTAGGTCAGCTTCAACAATCGTCGAGTCTTTTCCATTTGGAAAGTAAGAGCCCGCAAGAATCGCTTTTTCATTCAGCTCATCGAGTTCTTTTTGCATCACACCCCACTTTGATGAAGGTGATTGCACCGCCAAATTCATCACACCGTAGTCGTGTACAAAGTGAATGATCTCTTCAAACGCAGCGTCTCTTTTTGTCACTAAGCCCGGCTTATTTTCGCCTGCAGTAGTATCTGTCGTTTCAGTCGCGAATAGATCTTGGAAGCGGTAATTCTCATCTAAATATTCGCCTGCGTCCCTATTCGGGCCATCAGCCCAGTCTTCATCGTAAAAGAACGCCATCGCAGCTTTGCTGTCATAAATAGCTTTGGTCACCTCGGCAGGGAAGTTATCAAGGTAGTACTGCATGATCTTCTTAACGTGCGCAACTTTGGCCGTGCCGTCATTCTGTGTTTTGTCTTCGATCAGTAACGGGATCTTGTAACCATGAGCTTCTACGCAACTGCGTTGTTTGATGCCATTGTTAAGCAAGTCGCCTGTTGTGTCTGAAATAACAGAACAATCACTTGTTGGTACGCGAGCGAACGTCTTTGAAGCACTTTGAGCAAAGCTTGGAACAAATTGGATAGCGTTACTTAGGGTGTTACCCACGCGTACATAAAGGTTCATCGGTCTCATTTGGTCGATATTAAACTTGTCGCCAGTGCTATCGATGATGAATTGCTTGTTGATGGTTACGGTGTCGGCTTTTTTCCAAAGAATGATGTTCTTGATGTTGTTTTCGACTTTCGCAACAGCAAGTTTTTCTGGTGTTGTGGTTGAGTTGAAGTTCTCGTAGTAAATATTAAAGTTTTCAACATTATACGTTTTACCAGACGAGCTTGTTGCCGTTACTGTGAACGTAATGTCTGCGTCATTTTGAGTCTTATAGTTGCGCTCTGGTACACCATGAACTTGAGCAAAATTGCCGCTTGATTTTAGATTATTACCGTACTGAGTAATATCAACGTTCACGTTTTTGTCTGCACCATTTTTAATCGACTTTACGCTGAATTGCAGTGAGAAATTGTTGCCCAAGCTAACAACTGAGCTGGCACTAGATGCGTCAATGACGTTTTTTGAAGCACTGTTATTGTTACCGCCACCGCTTCCGCCGCCACACGCAGTAAGCATTGTTGTAACAACAAGAGTAGGAAAAATGAGTTTATTTATCATAGAGAACCAAATTATCTGCAAGCAATAAAGCTCGTATGTTACAAGAAATGGTATTTTCTCTTAGTAAGCCTTTGTAAGTTATGTATTGATATTACTTACAAAGGACGCATTAATGATTTGCCTGGGCGATTAGTTTGGACGGTTGGTTTAGACGATGGGTTGGCTTGGTGAGATAAGCTAGGGCGGGGAAATCGGGTGGGAGAGTAGTGGGCGGTATAAGGGCCCACTACTGAAGTCTGGATTAGAAGTATTTTTTCGCTACTTCAACAGCTTTGTTCAAATCAGGAATCATAGTCAGCTCTGGAACCCGCTGAATATGAACGATTTTGTTGTCTTTATCGACAACGAATGTGCTACGAGCCAGTAAACCAAGTTCGTTGATTTGTGTGCCTGATTCAAAACCAAAAACGTGGTCTTTGGCATCTGAAAGCAAAGTTAGGTTGTCTGTAATACCTTTCTCATTCTTGAATCGATCCAGTGCGAAAGTCGTGTCTGCACTTAGGCCGATGAATTCAATGTTACCTGTCAGTTCAGGGTTTGCTTTTACAAAGTTAGAAAGATCCTGAGCTTGTTGGTTACATACTGGTGTGTCAATCGAAGCCAGTACACTAAAGATACGCACTTTGTCTGTTTTTGCTGTGGTATCGTACGGCTGGTTTTTGTTTGTCATCAATGTCACTGAAGGCAGGTAATCACCAACTGCCAAGCTATTACCAACAAGGTTGAACGTTGTCTCGTGATTTAAAGTGATCGTGTTTTTTTCCCCCGTTGGAGCTATGTTATTGG
>NZ_AJZD02000015.1 GCF_000272105.2 Vibrio splendidus 12E03 | reverse complement strand
AGGTAATAGCCATTATACGATGCACGCAACGAAGCGCCTGTGACAGAGCTTCGGCCAATGGCGTTCCTGCACCCCACTGGCGCAAGCATTGTAACGAATAATCGTTTTGGTTCAAGGGGTACTTTATGGGATGCGTACGTCAGGTAAATGGATGCAGCACTCTACCCATCATTTACTGGATTTGGCGATAGGCATACTTAAATTAGATCCTGATAGTAATTTTTTGGTTGAGAAGATATTTAAAATATCCGTTACTCACGTTAAGCACTCGGGCTGGTAAT
>NZ_AJZD02000014.1 GCF_000272105.2 Vibrio splendidus 12E03 | reverse complement strand
TCCACTTTTAATCTAATGCAACAGCGCGCTAGCTCCTTGGAAGAACGGCAAGATAAACTCAGTGCTCAAGTCGAAACAGCAGTAAGCTTAGCTCAACACTATTATGACCAACGAAATATCCTTGGCGAAGAGACAGCAAAGAAACAAGCACTTCAAGCCATTGAGACGCTTCGCTATGACAGCACCAACTATTTTTGGATCTTAAACCAACAACTCAACATTATTAGTCATCCCCTTAAGCCAGAACTCAATGGCAAGAATGCGGGTAACTTAAGAGACGGTGCGGGCAAGCACCACTGGCGTGAGATGGTGTCCATCTCTCAAACTGCACAACAGAAAGGCTTTCTTGACTACCAATGGAAGAGTCCGAATGGAGAGTTAAAAGATAAGATATCGTACGTACAACTTTTTCCTGAATGGAATTGGGTGCTAGGTTCTGGAATATTGGTCGCTGATATTCAAGATGCATTCTACGCGTTGGCGATTAAAGAAGGAATGGTTGCGGTTGTGTTGTCTGGCCTACTGTTTGCAATGGGCTACGCGATATCCAATAACATCCTTGTACCTCTTAATAAGCTTATCGATAACACCCATAAGATTGCCGATGGCGACCTTCGTGTACGTATGAACATGACGCGCAAAGATGAGCTGGGTGATATGAGCCAACAGATCGATACCATGCTTGATAAGCTGCAAAGTACACTACGTACCGCCAATGAATCTGCGGATCTATCGAGCAATATGGCAAGTCACATTGCTCAAGCGAGTGAAGAGGCGGCGACCAGTGTCAACTCGCAACATGCTCAGCTTGAATTATTGTCTACTGCGATGACAGAAATGAGCGCCACTATTTCAGATGTCGCGATCAATGCAGAGAGCACGGCGGCAAGTACCAATAAAGTCGTCGATCATGCCAACCAAAACGATGACAACATGCAGGTCACTTCTAAAACCATCTCTCAAGTTTCAGAGAACATCTCTACGGCTAACGAATTGGTAAGAGACCTACAATCCGGCGTAAGCGAGATAAGTCAAGTTGTGAGCGTCATTCGTGATGTGTCAGAACAAACGAACTTATTAGCACTTAACGCAGCAATAGAGGCGGCACGTGCAGGAGAGCAAGGAAGAGGGTTCGCGGTTGTCGCAGATGAAGTCCGTAATCTTGCTAGCCGGACTCAAAATTCAACGAACGAAGTTCAATCCACAATTGAAAAACTGACTCAACAAGCGGAACGCACCTTCAAAGCAATGCAAAGCAGCAATGAGAAGGTTGACCACAGTGTTGTCGCATCTAACGAGACTCGCCAACAACTTGATGTGATTGTGAATGAGCTTCACAACGCCAATGACATGGTCGCACAAATCGCAGCGGCTTCAGAACAGCAAAGTACGGTAGCCACCGAAATGAGTGAAAGTGTCACTGGGATTCACCTAGCTGCAAACGAAGTACTTCAGGCCTCACAATCGCTCGCAGAAGACAGCCAGAAAATGGCCAACACAACAGAGCACCTTACTGAACAGTTGAAATACTTTAAGGTATAAATCCAGCAGCGCTTACTCTTAGCGCAGACAAATCGAATAAAAAAACACCTCCGCACTCGAGATAAGTCCGGAGGTGTTTTCGTTTATTGGTATCTCGGGGATTAATCCAATCTCCGAACGTAGACCTTAAACCAGCTTCAATTAATGCGCTGCCACTGAAATCTTCGGTGGGTTGATGTTGTGCTTTTTGAACTCTTTCATCACACGCAAGGTAATGTCTGTTTCAAACAACTTTTCATAAGCTGTATCGACGACGTAAGCCTTACAAGTTAACTGTATCGCCAGGTAGTTATCCGTAATCGTCTGTTTAACCAGAACCGTAACAGGCTTAGGCAAGTGGATGTAGCGGCTTGAAGACGCAGCTTCTTGAATCAAGTCACGGGCTAGGGTGATGTCTTCATCCATTCCTACGTAAAACGGAATCACGACCTGCATATCCAATGCACCATAGTTACCGCTCGTCGTCACTTCATTTAAGAACTTGTTGTTCGGGATGGTAATGATGTCGTCATTCAAAGTTCTCATACGCACAGAACGCAAACCAATAGTGATAATGTCCCCGTAGTTACCTTCGAACGTGACGCGGTCACCTACTTGAAACGGTCTATCAATCATCACCGTAATACCCGCGATGAATGATGCCGCCAAATCTTTAAGCGCAAAACCAACGGATACAGCGAGGGTACCACCAATCAAAGCCAGTATTTGGTCGTTGATTCTAAAACTCATCATGAACACGATAAGACCGGTGCTCACGTAAATAAAGAACTGAGTAAACGACTGCAATTTCTGTAGCAACATTCGATATTGCACGAACTGACTACCAAAACTGGTCACCATCGAGTTGATGAACTTGAGCAATAACCACATTGCAGCAATAACAATCATGGAGAAGAACACGCCGCTCCAGCGCACAAGGCTAGCTATCTTTGAGATGTTTTCTACATTGGCTAACTCTTCTGTCGCAAAGCTCGGGAAACTGACAGCACTTGCCAAGCCAACAAATAGTAGGATAAATAACTTCTTCATTTTACTTCACCAGTAGATGTTGACGGTCGAGAACGTTCGTAATATGGCGGAACCAGTGCTCAGAAATCCGAGCCTTTTCTTCATGCCAACCAATATAACCACGGCTTTCAAAATAACGCAGAATACCCGTTATTTCTGCCGTGCTCAGTTGTGTACATTCAGACAACACTTCTGGCGAAGCGATTTCCAATTGCACGATAGAGCGTAATACAGCCAACATTGGTTTTGGCATATTCTCTAACTCCTGAGCTTCAGGAACATGGAAAAGGCGCACCACTGCTTGATCTGTCTCTTTATTTCGGTTCAAAGAGAGTCGGAAGAACCGCAGCGCAACGGTAGGGTTGCCATCAGAGTAGTGCCATAAAATTCGATAGAAACCTTGGCGTGCGCGTTCTTCTTCACTCATATCATCTTGGCCCCACTGTTTAGGGACTACTAAGCCATCAAAAGACAACGGCTTCTCAAGCTCCGTATTGATACGGCTATTTAGAAGTTCACCCACTTGTTTCTCAGTCCAACGCGGAAGGAAACACACCAAGTCAAACAGCAAACGTTCGCCACGCGCTCTATCAACAAACCGCCAGCTCGATTTGGCAATCGATATCACGACACGGTGGTTCTTTTTAGAGCGACGCAGAAGGTTGGTTAAACGAATCAAATCAGACAAGCCACCGACCATTGGTTTCACCAGTCGTTGTGCGTTATCAATCGCAATAAGGTAAGTCGTATTGCTCTTACGCAAATGCACCAAGATCTGAATCTCAGTGGCTTCTTCTTCCAAACCAATACTAACGGCAAGATGCGCTAAAAGTTCTTGGTAACCGGCATAAGGACAGCTCACATAAACGGGCTCTGCGTTAGAGACTTTGTGCAGTAAGGTATATAGCAGCGTTGTCGCGCCGACACCACGTTCGCCAGACACAATACAGATAGCCGGGCTGTCTGACATTAAGTAGCGTGATAACTGCTTAATTTCATCTCCCGCGTAATCTATCAACGTACTGTCGATGTTACCCGGAAGAATGTATTCATAGGTTTGATCGCCTTTGATTCGAACCAAGTTTTGCTGATTCTTATCAAGGTCAGACTGTTTAGCAACTTCAATTCTAAATAGATAAGCTAAGGCCTGGCTAAACAAAGTGTAATTGGATAGCAGGGCCATAATTCGATGTTGAAAGTTGTAAACACTCAACCACACGATGCCAATGACCGTCGCCAATATATTAAGTAAGAAGGTATCCTTGCGGTTTACTGCCCAATTCACCCAAACCGGACGATCAGAGATGTGTTGCAACGTATCGAAGACCTTCGCTCTCCATAGTCTGAGAACTGAGATCGTGACCAGCACAAACCAAAAAAACAGAGCGCTGTAAATCCAGCTGTAAATCGTACCTTTGCCTAGCGTAATACTTGATATCTGGAGAATCACACCCGCAACGATGAAGCTCCACACGTAACGACGAATAGTCGATAGGCGTAGTGCTATCACTTCTTGATTTGATGTACGACCTAAACGGTAGGCAAATTCCAAAATAAAGCTGATGGCAATCGAACCACCTAGAATCCACCAAGTGAAGATCTCCAGGAAAATCAAATGTTGAAGACTAGGGATACTAGAAAGCACTCTCAATGACAATGTGATGGCAATTAGCCAAGCAATCGCACGATCAGCGCGGCTGATATACCAAATCACGCGAACCAGAAAAGGAGGGTTCGTTTTCGCTTCAAGAAAGTTAATTCGAAACAGTTCAATCAAGCGGGTGCTGTTGGCAAGCCACCACACTAAACCGAAGTAGATGAATAACACTTTTAGTGAGGCACCAATCACTGGCACTGGCGAAATAAAGATGTCTTTAACAAGCGCTTTAAAGCTACGAATTTGGAAATAAACAAGATACTCAATATTGAGCTTGGTTAATTCCCACTCTTGCTTAAATTGGGTGACACCATAAGGGCCAAAACCGGTTAAGCGCTCTTTGTTTGCAGAGTTTGTCTGTTCTAAGAGGTGCTGCTTACTCACGTTCAAGCTATTCAAAGTGACGTAACTGGTTTGAACGGCAAACCATTGATCGACGTCGCTGTTATCTCGGTAAGCTTTTATCTGTTGCTCGAAGGTTTTGATCTCTTGCTTTTGGACTCGCAGAACTTCGGCAAGCAAAATGTTGACCTGACGTCTATCCGACGCTTCCATAAATAGAGGGTCGGGTAACGAATCAATTCGCTCATCAAGGGCAACAGCAGAATCGGATACCTGCGGCTGAGATTTTAAGTCATATTCCAAGTTGGCATGACTAGGCCAAGAGAGAATGGCCAAAGTGAGGATTAAGAAGCGCGATAGTGAACGCATAAAAGTCTCTTAGAATTATGAGGTTAGGATTACTATAGTTAGTTAATCTGACTTTGTGAAATCCAATCCGGTATTGGGGGCGAGTACTTTATTCCTGTTTCGACCGATTTTGTCATGAAATTGTCAGGGATTAGGCTAGTCTTGCCTATGTCTGCTGTTGCTTTGGTCAGGTTAGTTTCACTGCGACCAATCAGCATGCGATATATTCAATGGTTGGCATGATTTAGGGCGTTATATGCCGCCAATTACAGGGTATTGTTAGATATTTTGTTTTTCCTGAAAATCGATGGATTTTAGGCAGCAAATTGAAAATCAAAAGTGTGAGTTAGCTCAAACTATGATTTGGCTGGGTTATCACTCACTTAATAGCGGGTAAATGCAATCAATACTTGCAGTTAAAGCCCTGAACAAGTAACGTTGCGACGTTTTTCACATTAAGAAGGTAATGGCATTGATCTCCACAGCAAATATCACCCAACAATTCGGCGCTAAGCCACTTTTCGAAAATATTTCAGTTAAGTTCGGCGAAGGCAACCGCTACGGTTTAATCGGCGCGAATGGCTGTGGTAAATCGACGTTCATGAAGATCCTATCGGGTGAACTAGAGCCGACTTCTGGTAACGTAAGCTACGATCCAAACGAGCGCGTCGCTAAGCTAAACCAAGATCAATTTGCTTACGAAGAATTCACGGTAATTGATACGGTTATCATGGGGCACAAAGAGCTTTGGGCTATTAAGCAAGAGCGTGACCGCATTTACTCTTTGCCAGAAATGAGCGAAGAAGACGGCATGAAGGTGGCTGACCTTGAAGTTCAGTTCGCTGAAATGGACGGCTACATGGCAGAAGCTAAAGCGGGTGAGCTTCTTCTTGCTGTAGGTATTGAAGAGTCAATGCACTTCGGTTTGATGAGCGAAGTGGCACCGGGTTGGAAACTTCGTGTTCTATTGTCTCAAGTACTGTTTGCAGACCCGCATATCATGCTTCTTGACGAACCAACGAACAACCTGGACATGGACACCATCAAGTGGTTGGAAGATACGCTAAACCAACGTAACTGCACAATGATCATCATTTCGCACGACCGTCACTTCCTAAACTCGGTTTGTACACACATGGCTGACCTTGATTACGGCGAACTTCGTCTATTCCCAGGTAACTACGATGAGTACATGACGGCTGCGACTCAAGCTCGTGAACGTCTACTCTCTGACAACGCTAAGAAGAAAGCACAAATTGCTGAACTTCAAACGTTCGTTTCTCGTTTCTCTGCTAACGCATCTAAAGCGAAGCAAGCAACGTCTCGTGCTAAGCAAATCGACAAGATTCAACTAGACGAAGTTAAAGCGTCTAGCCGTCAAAACCCATTTATCCGTTTCGAACAGTCTAAAGAACTATTCCGTAACGCACTTGTGGTTGAAAACCTATCTCAAGGTTTTGAAGAAGATCTTTACAACAAGTTCGATGCCATCTTCGAAGTAGGTGAGCGTGTTGCTATCATCGGTGAAAACGGTGTAGGTAAAACAACACTACTTAACACACTAGCTGGCGCACTAGAACCTCGCACTGGTGAGTACAAGTGGTCTGAAAACTCAAACATCGGTTACTACGCTCAAGATCACGCACACGATTTCGAGACAGACATGAACCTGTTTGATTGGATGAGCCAATGGCGTCAAGAAGGTGAAGACGAGCAAGTTGTTCGTGGCTTCCTAGGTCGTATGCTATTTGGCCAAGACGACATCAAGAAATCTGTAAAGGTTATCTCTGGTGGTGAACAAGGTCGTATGCTTCTTGGCAAGATCATGATGCATAAACCAAACATCCTTCTAATGGATGAACCAACGAACCACATGGATATGGAATCTATCGAAGCGCTTAACTTGGCTCTTGAGAACTACAAAGGCACATTGTTCTTCGTATCTCACGACCGCGTATTCGTAGACTCTCTAGCAACTCGTATCCTTGAAATCAAAGATGGCAAGATCAACGACTTCCGCGGTACTTACGCTGAATTCTTGAAAGCTCGTGACTAAGCATTAAACGAGCCGTAGTTTCTAACTACATACGCTTGAATTAAAAAAACGCCGTCGTACTTTTAGTATGACGGCGTTTTTGTATTTATATGTTGTGAGCCACTAACTCTTCACATCAGAACTACATATTAAAAGCTGTTAGCGAATCACCAAATCGAACTCACGCTTTTTGTCCGGATGCTGATTGTTCACCTTTCACATCAAAATCGATCTTGTCTGCACCTGTGAACACTTGGAAGCGTAGACCTTTAGCACGAGCAATCGTGGTGATACCGAACTTCTGCGCCAAATCTAAGCCCATTTGGGTCACGCCAGAACGTGATAGAAGAACAGGGATACCCATCTGCGCAACCTTAATCACCATCTCAGAAGTCAAACGACCTGTAGTGTAAAAGATTTTGTCTTCACCTAACTCCTTGTTAAGCCACATCTCACCAGCCAATGTGTCAACGGCATTGTGACGGCCTACATCCTCCACAAACGACAATACTTGGTCGTCTTTGCAAACAGCACAACCGTGCACCGCGCCTGCTTTCTTGTAGGTATCGTTGTAATGAGTCAACGCTTCAAGCGCTGTGTAGATTTCAGATTGCTTAATCTTGTTTTGAGGCACCTGGTAATCTTCCAACTGCTTCATCACGTTGCCATACATGGTACCTTGACCGCAGCCAGAGGTTACTGTTTTCTTCTTAAGCGCTTGCTCAAGTTGGCTTGTATCTTCTTTGGTGATAACCGCTGCAGAGCTGGTTTCCCAATCGATGATAATAGATTCAACCGCTTCTGGGTCGGAAAGGAAGCTTTGGTTTTTCAAATAGCCTAATACTAATGACTCCGGACGAGAACCTAACGTCATTAAGGTTACGATCTCTTTCCAGTTCAACATCACGGTAAGAGGGCGCTCACACGCGATCTGTTTTGTTAGCTTTTCGCCATATTCATCAAACACTTCAACTTCGATTGTCTGAAGTGGGTTCTCACTGGTTTTTATTATGTTTGGTTTTACCACAGTCATTTCCTACTTAATGAGATAGCGATTTTATGAGATAAGAAGTCAACAAGAGCAATAAGGCTCTCATTCATCAATGCGCTAGTTTGTTGGTTCGCTATGGCCTAGGTTTCGATTATCGTTCTCGAACATGCCATAGATCTTTGAATACATAGCTCTGTGAATAACATTAGCGAATTAGCTAAAGCAAATCTTATTCCAAAATAACGGGGATTGATGGAAACATGAAGCATTAGATTAAAATAGCGCAAAATATGAGAGTTCACCGGGTGGAGTTGTCTGAAATAACCAGTATCGACTAACGTTATAGTGACAACTTGATAACGAACGCTATAGATACGCTCTCATAGGTAATCCGTATTGGCGTGTTTATTGCTTTATGGGGTGTATATGATTGCGCACAGTACAAAATGTCCTAAGTGCATTCAGACCAAAGAAAATCAATTGGGTGAAGTATGTCTGAGATAAAAGAATTCCAAGAACAATATGAAAAAACAGAAGCAGCTTGGCCAATCGGTGTCCAAAGAATAGAGAAAGAGATCAAAACAGGTATCTGGGTAACCACACAATGGGAATTGACGGGGTTTGAACTGTCGCCAGAAGACGATACTCAAGACGTTTGTTTACTTCAATTACATAAAGACGAGCGTACAGACTATCGTTTCAACCTTAGCTCTCAACAACCTAAGCTTTTCTTAGTGATGGATAACGTCGATTCTGGTGTTGAGCCAGTCATTCAGTTACTTACGGCATCACAAACGGTTGCTGGGCAATACATGGACGGTGACAACCAAGTCCTTTCATACGACATTCCTTTGCCTGTACAAGCTTGGATGGAAGCATTCATTGGCCGTCATGGCGAGTTACTAGAAGCAAGACGTAAGAAACGTAAAGGCGCGGGTCGATCAAATGGCAACTAACTTTTTTAGCCGTTGGTCTCAACGAAAGCTCGATGAATCGTCTGATGAACCATTAGAAGCGCAACAAACGCTTGAGGAAGCCGAGCTTATTTCTTCAGAGGCTTCGTCTGCTGCTTCATCTATAGGTGCAGAAACATCAGAGTCATTAGACCGTCAGATTTTAGAAAATAGAACTTTAGAAAATGGTTCTCCAGAAAGCAATGAAGAAACTCATGCTGTCGATTCTCAAGCTATTGACTCTCAGGAGATAGCATCAGAAACGACTGAAGACTTGTCTGTTGCTCAATTATTGGTGTCAGAAGCATCTGAGAGCGTAAAAAAAGCGGCCTTGCGTAAATTATTCCTCTCAGAAGAGTTCAACGTTCGTGATGGTTTAGATGATTACGACGACGATTACAGTAATTTGAAGTCTCTTTCTGAAGGGGTTGCGGAAACCTTGCGTGATTGGGTTAAAGACAAAACGGAAGACGAAACCACACCAGAAGAAGAGCAAGCCATTGATAATAAAGATGAAGGTGAGGTTTTAGGAAATTCTGAAAGCGATCTTGAGGTATCTGATAATGAACTTGAAACGTCAGAAATTGACGAAATAACAGAACAAGAAAATGAACTGTATAAAAATACAGTACCAGATATTGACGCTACAATGTCAGACGAAGCTGACCTGAAAAAGATGGGACAAAATATACCACACAAAGAATAGGTACATTTTGACTAAACACTCAATGAGCCGCTTGCGACAAAATGTCCCAAGCGGTTTTTTTATACGCACAATAAACGCTATAAATCATTAAACTACTGATATATTGGGATTATTAAACTGGCATGGCATTTGCTAAATAACGTTCATTATCAACTTTTTTGTAGATAGACGAGTTCATGGTCTGACGAACGGCACACTGGCTAAAGGGTTAGTTGTTAACGGATTACTCAGCAAGTTCTCTATCGCTTACTACAATGAAAGTTGAACAGATTATCCATGTCCAAAGATGGAACTGAGCAATGCTTAAACAATTATTAGAACAAGCAACTTCAAATAACGCTAAAGCAAGACTGTATGCATTTGAAAATACAGTTGAGTTAACAAATCTGATTCCACCTACTGTTAGCTACGAAAGCGGCGGTAATACTCTTGTTATTGGTCCAACTGCGATCATTGAAAGTGCTGCGGCGCAATTACCTCAATTGACGAGCCTAACCTTATTGTCGACAGACGGCGAAAAGGGCACAAACCCAGAACTGTATTTCGCGAATTCGGTTCAAGTCTCCGGTTTCCTTGGCACGTTTGAAGTTGTGATCGAAAGTAAAGGCACATCAAGCAACCTAGCGAAAGTCGCGATTAATCACGATTGTTTCGATGTTGTTCTAGACCTATGTCTGAATAGCTGCATGACAGAGGAAGTACCTGTACCAGGTTATTACCCAGTAGGTCGTGGCTATCCAAAACTGGCTGAAGCACTGGAAGAGATTCCAACGCTTATGGGCACCTTTGATAAACCTAAGTTCTTCCGTCTAGACACTGACCTTTGTGCGCACAGTTCTCGTGGCGTAAAAGGCTGTGAGCGTTGTGTCGATGCTTGTCCTGCTGGCGCACTATCAAGTGAAGGCTCGGATAAGACCGGTCATAAGATCGAGATTAACCCTTACCTATGTCAAGGCGTCGGAACTTGTGCGACAAGCTGTCCGACAGAAGCTATCTCTTACGCATTGCCTAATCCTGACGATACTCAAAAATTCATTGAACGTACGCTAGCGAATTACGAGCAAGCGGGCGGTCTTGATCCTATCGTGCTTATCTGTAGCTCACGTCATGAAACTTACAACGTGATGGCTCTTAAAGCGCTACCAGATAACGTGATTCCAATTGTCGTAGAAGAACTTCCATCTATTGGTATTGATACTTGGTTTGCTGCTTTAGTAAATGGCGCGACTCAAGTTCTGTTTGCAGCATCTCGCTTTATGCCAGAAACGATCATTCGTGTTCTGAATAACGAAGTAGGGATCGCTCAAGAGTTACTAGACCAAATCGGTATTCCAAAAGAAACCATCGATATTTTGTACTTAGAGTCTCTACGTGAAGGTCCTCCAACACTATGTGTGGATTCGTTCGACCTTGCACTTGGCGATCTTCAAGGTAATAAGCGCCAACGTCTATTCACAGCACTTGATGCAATGTCTTCAGCTCGTATTCCAGTTGAAAATATTGTTGAGCTTCCATCGAATGCGCCATATGGCACGGTTTCGTGTGAAAGCAAAGATTGTACTTTGTGTATGAGTTGTGTGGCTGTGTGTCCGACACGTGCACTTCATACCGACGGGGCTTCTCCATCACTTAAATTTGTAGAACAAGACTGTATTCAATGTGGCTTGTGTGAAAAGGCATGTCCTGAAAATGTTCTGACTCTTACGCCTCGTATGAACTGGGTAAAAGAAGAACGTCAGAAAGCGGTTGTGATTCATGAAGAGAAAGCTGCGGAATGTGTACGTTGCCATAAACCATTCGCACCTCAGTCTATGATCGACATGTTACAGAACAAGTTACGCGGTCACTCTCACTTTTCAGATGAAGCAGCGATCAATCGTATTGCTATGTGTGAGGACTGTCGTGTGGTGGATATGTTCGATTCAATGGCGCAAGACCCATTGAAACAATTGAAATACTAGGAGTTAGCCTTGGAAACTAATTTGGATCAGGCACAAGAACAGACACTAAGAACTGAGATCTATTTGGTCCTATCTGCACTGTTTCGTAGCGCACCTTCTGAAGAGGTGATCGACTTTCTAAAAACGCTAGATATTGAAGCGTCTGAAAGTGCAATGCAGAAAGCTTGGATTGCTATTCAACAAGCGGCAACAGAATCAAATCGCGAAGCGTTAGAAGACGAATATCAAGATCTGTTCATTGGCATTGGCCGTGGAGAAATTGTTCCATTTGGTTCTTGGCATCGCACTGGTGCCATGATGGAAAAACCATTGGCAGAGATTCGTCATGATTTAGAGCTTTTAGGCATTGAACGTGACGATCAAGTGAAAGAGCCAGAAGATCACATCGCAGCATTGTGTGAAGTGATGGCCATGCTAACGGCCGAAGAAGAAGCCCTGCAACAAGCGGTATTCAATAAGCACCTTGGCCCTTGGTTTAACTCTTTCACGCGTCAGCTTGAAGGGGCAGAAAGCGCGAACTTCTACAAATCGGCAGCTCAGCTGTGTGAAGCATTCCTAACGTTAGAACAAGTGCGTTTTAGCGTGAATACAAAAAGCAGTAAGCACAAATTAAAGATTGATGTGAAAAACGTCACTGATTACGAGTAATCGAGCAGTACGCGATTATATCGATAGAGGGGCATTAAGCCTCCAAAAAAAGATCTACCGTAAGGTAAGGAAGCAATGATGAAAGATAATAAAGATATAAATACAAGCCGTAGGGACTTACTCAAAGGCTTGACGACTGCAGCCGTAGCTGGTGCCGTTGTCGCTAGTACAACTAAAGTGGCAACCGCTTCAGAAACTGTTGAAATTTCGAAAGAAGACGTGAAGAAGACAGGGTATCGTGAAACGCAACATATTCGCGATTACTACGACACACTTTAGGAGATAACGGATGAAACTTGTCAAACGCTCCGATAGTGTGAGCAAAGAAACCAATCAACTGGGTGTGTCTCGACGTGCCTTCATGAAAAACACTTCATTAGCCGCTGGTGGCGCGGTAGTAGGCGCAAGTCTATTCGCACCGGGCATGATGAAGAAAGCACAGGCTAAATCAGTCGATCCAGAAGCGAAAACAGAAGTGAAACGTACTATCTGTTCTCACTGTTCTGTGGGTTGCGGTATCTACGCTGAAGTTCAAAACGGTGTTTGGACAGGTCAAGAGCCTGCATTTGATCACCCATTCAACGCTGGTGGACACTGTGCGAAAGGTGCAGCACTTCGTGAGCACGGCCACGGTGAGCGTCGCCTTAAGTACCCAATGAAATTGGAAGGCGGTAAGTGGAAGAAGCTTTCTTGGGAACAAGCGATTGAAGAGATCGGTAACAAAGCGCTAGAACTTCGTAAAGAGTCTGGCCCTGATTCGGTTTACTTCCTAGGTAGTGCGAAACACAGTAACGAGCAAGCTTACGCATTCCGTAAGATGGCGTCGCTTTGGGGCACGAACAACGTTGACCACCAAGCGCGTATTTGTCACTCAACCACAGTAGCCGGTGTTGCAAACACTTGGGGTTACGGCGCGATGACAAACTCGTTCAATGACATGCACAACTGTAAATCGATGCTGTTCATTGGTTCGAACCCTGCAGAAGCTCACCCAGTAGCGATGCAACACATCTTAATCGCGAAAGAGAAGAACAACTGTAAGATCGTTGTTGCGGATCCTCGTCGTACACGTACTGCTGCGAAATCTGATCACTACGTTTCTCTTCGCCCAGGTTCAGACGTTGCGTTTATCTGGGGTGTGTTATGGCATGTCTTTGCTAACAAATGGGAAGACCAAGAGTTCATCCGCCAACGTGTATTCGGCATGGACGAGATCCGTGAAGAAGTCGCGAAGTGGAGTCCAGCTGAAGTTGAGCGCGTTACTGGCGTAAGCGAACAAGACGTTTACCACACAGCAAAACTGCTTTCTGAAAACCGTCCGGGTTGTATCGTTTGGTGTATGGGTGGTACTCAACATACTACAGGCAACAACAACACACGTGCTTACTGTGTACTTGAGCTTGCGCTAGGTAACATCGGTAAGTCAGGTGGCGGTGCAAACATCTTCCGTGGTCACGATAACGTACAGGGCGCAACAGACCTTGGCGTACTGTCTGACACGCTTCCAGGTTACTACGGCTTGTCTGAAGGTTCTTGGCGCCACTGGTCGAAAGTTTGGGATATCGACTTTGATTGGATCAAAGGACGTTTCGACGACAACGCATACGGCGGTCAAAAACCAATGAACAGTGCAGGTATTCCTGTCTCTCGTTGGGTTGATGGTGTGCTTGAAGACAAAGACAAGATTCGTCAGCGCGAAAACATCCGTGCCATGTTCTACTGGGGTCACGCGGTGAACTCTCAGACTCGTGGTCCAGAGATGAAGAAGGCGATGCAGAAGCTGGATATGATGGTTATTGTTGACCCATACCCAACCGTTGCAGCGGTAATGAACGATCGTACTGACGGCGTTTACCTGCTTCCAGCAACGACTCAGTTTGAAACCTACGGCAGTGTAACGGCATCAAACCGTTCTCTACAGTGGCGTGACAAAGTTGTAGATCCTCTGTTCGAATCTAAGCCTGACCACGAAATCATGTACCTTCTTTCTAAGAAGCTTGGTTTCTCTGATCAGCTGTTCAAGAACATCCGTGTTGAGAACAACCAACCATTGATTGAAGACATTACTCGTGAATTCAACAAAGGTATGTGGACGATCGGTTACACAGGTCAAAGCCCAGAACGTTTGAAAGAGCACCAACAGAACTGGCATACATTCCACAAAACGTCTCTGGAAGCAGAGGGCGGGCCTGCAAATGGTGAGACTTACGGTCTTCCTTGGCCATGTTGGGGCAACCCAGAGATGAAACATCCGGGTACACATATCCTTTACGATACGTCTAAGACGGTTGCTGAAGGTGGTGGTAATTTCCGTACTCGTTTCGGTGTTGAGTTTGAAGGTCAAAGCCTATTGGCTGAAGACAGCTACTCAAAAGGCAGCGAAATTAAAGATGGCTACCCAGAGTTCAGTGACAAACTACTGAAACAACTGGGTTGGTGGGATGACCTAACAGCAGAAGAGAAAGCCTCTGCTGAAGGTAAAAACTGGAAGACTGACGTTTCTGGCGGTATTCAACGCGTGGCTATCAAGCACGGCTGTATCCCATTTGGTAATGCAAAAGCGCGTGCGATTGTTTGGACATTCCCAGACCGCGTGCCACTGCACCGTGAGCCGCTTTACACACCACGTCGCGACCTAGTTGCTGACTACCCAACATGGGATGACAAAGAGGCGATCTTCCGTGTACCTACGCTTTACAAGTCGATTCAAGAGCAAGACAAATCTGGTGAATACCCGATTATCCTGACTTCTGGTCGTCTGGTTGAGTACGAAGGTGGTGGTGAAGAGACACGTTCTAACCCTTGGCTAGCAGAACTTCAACAAGAGATGTTCGTTGAAGTAAACCCGAAAGACGCGAACGACATCGGCTTTAAAGACGGTGATGATGTTTGGGTTGAGGGTGCTGAGAAGGGCCGAATTAAGGTGAAAGCGATGGTTACACGTCGTGTGAAACCGGGGCTGGCATTCATCCCATTCCACTTCGGTGGTAAGTTCCAAGGCGAAGATTTGCGTTCTAAATACCCAGAAGGCACTGATCCTTACGTTATTGGTGAAGCTGCTAACACAGCAACCACATACGGTTACGACCCTGTCACGTTGATGCAGGAAACGAAAGTAACCCTTTGTAATATTCGTAAAGCGTAAGGAGTCTTAAAATGGCTAGAATGAAATTTCTTTGTGACACCAAGCGTTGTATCGAATGTAACGGTTGTGTCACTGCATGTAAGAATGAAAATGATGATGCTCTGGAATGGGGTATTCAACGTCGTCGCGTTGTGACATTGAACGATGGCGAACCGGGTGAAAACTCTATCTCAGTTGCGTGTATGCACTGTACTGATGCGCCATGTATGGCAGTTTGTCCTGCAGACTGTTTTGAACATACAGAAGACGGCATCGTACTTCACAACAAAGATCTGTGTATCGGTTGTGGTTACTGCTTGTTTGCTTGTCCGTTTGGCGCACCTCAATTCCCTAAACAGGAAGCGTTTGGTGAGCGCGGTAAGATGGACAAATGTACCTTCTGTGCTGGCGGCCCAGAAACAGAGCCAGGTTCTGTTGAAGAGCGTCAAAAGTACGGTGCGAACCGTATTGCAGAAGGCAAACTGCCAATGTGTGCTTCGCTTTGTTCAACCAAAGCACTGCTAGCGGGTGACGCAGAGAAAGTTTCTGATGTTTTCCGTCAGCGTGTAGTTGAACGTGGTGCGAAAGGTGCAGGTTGGACAGACGGCAACGACCTTTCTTACGATGCGACTAAGAGCTAAGTAGGAGAGACATATGCTTACAATGTTTAAGCGTCTCTTCCTTGTTGTGCTGCCGATGTTGGCAGCACTAACAATGCTTTCTCCTATGAGTCATGCATCTGAGACGAACTCATCACAAACTCAATCGAGCTCTGCTCAACGAGAAATCACTCAGCTTGCTGGTGCCGATTTTTGGCGACAAGTAAGAAATGGTGAAGAAGGTTACACCACATCTCAATCGGCTGAGCACGGTGTGTTAATCAGTACTCCAGGTCAAACGTGGTACATATTGAAAGAGAAGTGGATGTCACCAGCCGGTGCTGTCGCGATCTTTGGCAGTATTGCTTTTGTGACTTTGATGTACGTTGTGATTGGCCCGCTAATGCTGAGTGCACCAAGAACAGGTCGTAAGATCAAACGTTGGTCTCGACTTGATCGTGCATTGCACTGGAGCATGGCGTTTACCTTCTTAACACTGGCGTTCAGTGGTTTGATGTTGGTTTACGGTAAACACTTCTTGAAACCTTATATCCCGACGGATCTATGGGGTTTCATCGTTCTACTGGCTAAGCAGTATCACAACTACATCGGCCCGATTTTCTATGTACTGTTGATGGCGGTTCTTATCAAATGGTGGCGTAAGTCGATCTTTAAAAAAGTCGATATTCAGTGGTTCTTGAAATTAGGAGGTATGGTAGGGAAACATAAAGGTTCTCACCCGTCTGCAGAATTCTCAAATGCCGGTGAAAAAGCGCTGTTCTGGCTACTTATCGTAATGGGTAGTGTCGCTGCGATCAGCGGTTTGGTATTGGACTTCCCAATCTTCGGTCAAACTCGTCGTGATATGGAGCTTTCAAACTTAGTTCATATGCTGGCAGCTTTGATTCTTATCTGTGGCTTTGTGTTCCACATCTACATCGGCTTGTTCGGTATGGAAGGTGCACTAGAAGGCATGGTAACCGGTGAAGTTGATGAGACTTGGGCGAAAGAGCACCATGACCTTTGGTACAACGAAGTAATGGAACAAGAGAAAAACGGCGTTGAACAAAGCGCAAATGCCACAACAGAGAAAACGGAAGGGGTGAATAAGAATGAACAAACCTCATAAAGGTATTTGGGTTGCTTACATCCTAAGCTGCTTTACACCATTTACGTGTCTTATCTCTGGTGTGATTGCGATTATCTACGCAGGCTACCGTTTAGATAAAGGCGAAGATGGCGAAGTAGTGGATACCCATTACTACGGTTTGATCCGCTCGTTCTTCTTGAACCTGACGTTCTTCGTGGTGCTTATCGTAACGGTAGCAACCTCAAACGGCGTGTTAATTGGTGTGAACGATTACTGGTATCAAAACCATATTATCGATGACATCGCTTACTACATTCCATATGTAGGCATGTTGTTCGGTGGTGTTGCGATTGTGGTTTGGTTCATCCGCATGTATCAAGGTATGCAGCGTTTAAGTCAAAACCTACCGCAAAACCCGTCGACAGGACCAAACCTGTAGCGCTAACGCGTTAACGACATACCTAAAGAAAGCCCAGTGATTCATTTCACTGGGCTTTTTGTTTTTAAGTCTCTAGAACAGTAAATAGTTTTCGGCGGCTCCCTGCATCAGAACCTACTCATTGACCGCTTCAATATGGTGCAACTCCCTTATTTGGTGCAATTGTCGATGTGATTTTTTCTATTTTCAAGAACCATAAAAGTGCACCTAAATATTTAGACTCTAATAATCAATAAGTTAAAAATAAAACCTGTTGCACGAAAATTACCCTTCACACTTGGAACGCATCTTGCGTTCACTGTTGAGTCTTTAATTAATTACAACATTGAATCGCACGATATCAGTGCAAATCAGATAAAGCGAAGGAGAATGCTTTAATGAGTGAAACGGTGACTCAAGTTCATAGTGCAGTACAAACCCTTACCCAAAGTTCAGATACTTTATTCCTATTACTCGGTGCAATCATGGTCTTCCTGATGCACGCTGGCTTTGCGTTTCTCGAAGTCGGTACCGTCCGAAAGAAGAACCAAGTCAACGCGCTGGTTAAAATCCTTTCCGATTTTGGTGTCTCCGCAATCGCTTATTTCTTTATCGGTTACTGGGTTGCTTACGGCGCTCACTTTTTTGCCGACGCTGAAACGCTCTCACAAGGTAATGGATACGAACTGGTTAAGTTCTTCTTCCTAATGACCTTCGCAGCCGCAATTCCAGCCATCGTTTCAGGCGGTATCGCGGAGCGCGCGCGTTTCTATCCAATCCTAATTGCAACGTTATTTACCGTTGGTTTCGTATATCCATTTTTCGAAGGCATCATTTGGAACGGTAATTTTGGATTCCAAGATTGGTTAGAAGGTCAGTTTGGTTATGGATTCCATGACTTTGCGGGTTCAGTCGTGGTTCACGGCGTTGGCGGTTGGATCGCTTTGGTTGCCGTTTACTTCTTAGGTATGCGTAAAGGTCGCATCCGCGCGGGTAAACACACTAACTTCGCACCATCGAACATTCCTTTCCTGGCATTAGGCGCGTGGATCTTATGTGTGGGTTGGTTTGGCTTTAACGTGATGTCTGCACAAGCAATCAACGGCATCAGCGGCCTAGTGGCGATGAACTCACTGATGGCAATGGTTGGTGGTATTCTGGCGGCGCTTGTTGCAGGTAAAAATGACCCAGGCTTTATTCATAATGGTCCTTTGGCTGGCTTAGTAGCAATTTGTGCAGGGTCAGACTTAATGCACCCATTAGGCGCTCTGATTACTGGCGGCGTGGCGGGCGCTTTGTTTGTTTACCTATTTACTTACATGCAAAACAAAACACAGATTGATGATGTATTGGGTGTATGGCCTCTACACGGCGTATGTGGTGCCTGGGGTGGCATTGCAGCTGGTATCTTCGGCCAACAAGCTTTCTGGGGTCTAGGCGGCGTGAGCTTAGCTTCTCAGTTGATTGGTACAGTCGCAGGTGTTGCAGTTGCTGTCGTCGGCGCGTTAATCGTATACGGTGTGTTGAGCAAACTAACAGGCCTACGCTTAAGTGAAGAAGATGAGTTCAACGGTGCGGATCTTTCTATCCATAAGATCTCTTCTATCAACGAAGACTAACGTTATTCACTTGGTGGGTTAAAGCACATCAAGTAGACAACTGTTGAACAGAACTAAGCGGCTTCGGTCGCTTTTTTGTTTCTATGGATAGCAAAACAGAGAATTTGAGTAACAACCACCACAACTATCAAGCGAGTTATGTCACAAATAGCCAATGAATTCAGTTGCCTAAGACTATGGTCTAATCCCCAAAACTATTGTTGGAATTTGAACAGTGCTAAGCTGTTACAAAGTGACATATCTAAAAGGACGTTATATGCATTTCCCATATCGAAATATCGTAATTCTTACTGGCGCTGGCATCTCTGCAGAGTCGGGGATACAAACATTCCGAGCACAAGACGGGCTATGGGAAAACCATAAAATCGAAGATGTCGCGACACCTGAAGGGTTCGTAAAAGATCCTGACCTGGTACAAGCCTTCTATAACAAGCGTCGTCACGGCCTGCAAAGTGAGAGCATTCAGCCAAATTCAGCCCACAAGGCGCTAGGAGAGCTCGAAGACAAGCTTGATGGCAAAGTTACCATCATTACTCAAAACATCGACAATTTGCACGAGAGAGGCGGTAGCAACAACATTATTCACATGCATGGTGAACTTTTAAAAGCGCGTTGCAGTGAATCCAATCAAGTTGTAGAGCACAAAGACGATATTGAAACGGGTGAACTTTGTCATTGCTGCCAAATCCCTGCACAAATGCGTCCACATATTGTTTGGTTTGGCGAAATGCCACTAAGAATGGGTGACATCTATTCAGCACTCGAAGAAGCCGATCTCTTTATCTCTATCGGAACTTCAGGGGTAGTTTATCCCGCAGCAGGCTTTGTACATGATGCAAAAATGCATGGTGCGCACACAATAGAGCTCAATCTAGAACCAAGCGCGGTTGAAAGTGAGTTTGAAGAGAAACGTTACGGTAAGGCGAGTATCGAGGTACCTAAACTCGTCGGGGAATTGTTATGTTCAGAGAAAGGTTCTTTAACGGCCTAAGCCTTGTCTTTGATAAAGCACATCAGTTTCTGAATCTGAAAAAAATAAAGCGGCTTACGCCGCTTTATTTACTTAACTGATTAACTAACGATAACTTAGTTGTTCACTTTAAGTTTTTGGAAGTACTTGTCATAAATGACGCTCGCTTCACCAACTTCATCTTGCCATACACCGTTATCCATCACTGCTTGTGGTGGGAAAACGTTCTTGTCTTCAGCAAATTCTTTTGGAAGAAGAGGGTAAGCGGTTTTAACTGGAGTCGGGTAGCCGATCTCTAGAGCAATTTTCGCTGCGTTCTCTGGGCGAAGAAGGAAATCGATCATCTTATGAGCGGCTTCGATGTTCTTAGCACCAGACGGAATCGCTAGGCTGTCCATCCAGAAGATAGCGCCTTTCTCTGGCCAGATAATGTCAATCGTTGCGCCTTCTTGGCGTGCCATGTAAGCAGAGCCATTCCAAAGCATACCAAGTGACACTTCACCCGCTAGGTAAGGGTTCGCAGGGAAGTCTGAGTTAAATACCAATACGTTTGGCATCAACTTACGAAGTTCTTCGTACGCTTCTTTGATTTCTTCTGGGTTGGTTGTGTTTGGAGAGTAACCCAGTTTAGATAAAGCGATATGGAAAACCTCACGAGAGTCATCCATCATCATCAACTGACCTTCCCACTGTGTATCCCACAGGTCGCCCCAGTTTTTCACTGAAGACTTGTCTAGCATATCTGAGTTGATACCAATGCCCGTTGCACCCCAAATGTATGGGATTGAGTAGTTGTTGCTTGGGTCAAATGGCTTATCTAAGTAATTTGGATCCAAATCAGCAAAGTGGCTTAGCTTAGTTTTATCAAGCTCTTGAAGCATGCCTTCTTTACGCATCTTAGAAACGAAGTAAGTAGAAGGAACCACTAAGTCATAACCCGTACCTTGAGTTTTTAACTTAGCGTACATGCTTTCGTTAGACTCGTAAGTAGAGTAATAAACTTTAATGCCCGTCTCTTTTGTGAAGTCTTCTAGTACTTCATTTGGAATATATTCAGACCAGTTGTAAAAATACAGTTCTTGGTCAGCTGCGAAAGAGGGTGTAGAAAGTAAAGTAGCAGCACACAATGCGCCGGTATACAGTGTTTTTTTCATTACTGTTCCGTTCATTTGTTTGATTTGGAGCTGGGTAGTGAACCCAAAGTAAAAGGATTTCGAAAAATCGCGCTATATTATAGCAGCGATATAATAAAATAGGCAGCCTAAGCTGCCTATTCATTGATATTCTTATTTTTAACTTATTGATTCTCTACGTCGGCCTGTGAAGTAAACCAGTTACTTAGTCGCCATAAGATAATAAGCTAAATTACTGACCTGCTTTAAGTTTCATGAAGTAATCTTCGTACTTCACTGTCTTATCGCCAACCGCAGCTTGCCATTCAACACGATCAAGGTCTTCTTGCGATGGGAATAGCGCAGGGCTGTCTTTGAACTTCTCGTTAGACGCTTTAACGGCTGTTAGGTAGCCAGTATCACGAGAGATTTGCTCAGCAATTTCAGGGCGAAGTAGGAAGTCGATCATCTTATGAGCTGCTTCTACGTTTACTGCGCCAGAGCTAATCGCAAAGTTATCAACCCAACCGATACCGCCTTCTTTAGGGAAAACCAGTTTGATTGGTAGACCTTCGTTTTGCGCAGCAGCAGCAGAACCGTTCCACAGCATTCCTAGACCCACTTCACCAGACATGTAAGGCGCACCTGGGTTGTCTGAGTTAAATACTAGAACGTTCGGCATTAGTTTTTGTAGCTCAGCGTACGCCTCGTCGATCTCTTTTTCATTTGTTGTGTTACCAGAGTAACCTAACTTACGCAATGCGATGTGGAACACTTCACGAGTGTCGTCCATCATCATCAGTTGACCTTCAAGCTCTGGCTTCCATAGATCAGCCCAGCTTTGGAAATCTTCTGGATCGTACATGTCAGTGTTAACAGCAAGACCTGTGATCGCAACTACGTGTGGAATAGAGTAGTCGTTACTTGGGTCGTACGGCTTATCTAGGTAGTTAGTATCTAGATTCTTGAAGTTGTTCAGCTTAGTTTTGTCGATCTTTTGTAGCATACCTTCGTCACGCATCTTAGATACGAAGTAAGTCGACGGCACAACTAGGTCGTAGCCTTTGTTGTGTGTTTTTAGCTTTGCGTACAGGGTTTCGTTCGACTCGTAAGTCGAGTAGATAACCTTGATACCAGTTTCATCAGTGAACTGTTCTAGAATCTCACTGTTGATGTAAGGTCCCCAGTTCATGAATACCAATTCTTTGTTATCTTTTGCAAATGATGGTGCAGATAACATTGAAAGCGCACATGCACTACCAGCTAATAGAGTAGCCCATTTTTTCATTGACGTTAGCTCCAAACTAAACGTTGCCCGAAAGCAGTAGATAGAAAAACAGAATGGCAATTTACCATTCTGTTTATGATTAACACTTTGTAGAACATGAAGTTTGTTAACTTCTTATCAAGTTCGTCTCTGTATAGAGTAGGAGACTTACTTGATCTTCTCTCTCGCTAGTAACTGAGAAATAATCACCAGAACTAACGACACCACTAACATCACAGTTGCTAGGGCGTTTACCTCAGGAGAGATACCCACTTTAACCATTGAGTAAATCTTCAGTGGCAAGATTTCATACGTTGGGCCCGTTACGAAAGAGCTGATGATCACGTCGTCCAAAGACAGTGTGAAGCTCAATAACCAACCCGCAGCTACCGCTGGCTTAGCAAGAGGAAGGATGATCTGTTTTAGAATCGTCCACTCGCTTGCACCTAAATCTTTTGCAGCTTCTAACATCTTCACATCAAAGCCATTCAAGCGACTGTAAACCGTTACAACAACAAACGGTAGACAGAACGTAATATGTGCTGCAAGTAGGGTAAAGAACCCAAGTTGCACACCCATTACCAAGAATAGCGCAAGAAGCGAAATCGCCATTACGATATCTGGTGACATCATTACGATGAACAGCATGCCATTGACTACGCCTTTACCTTTGAATTGGTAACGGAATAGGGCTACTGCTGTCAGGCTTCCGACAATCGTTGCAGCTGTTGCAGAGAACACCGCTACGTTAATCGAGTGCCACGCAGCCTGCATTAGGCTGTCGTTGTTAATCAGCGCGTCATACCACTTAGTGGTGAAGCCACCCCATTTCATACCAAACTTATTGGCATTAAATGAGTTCGAAATCAATACGATAATAGGTAGGTATAGAAAAGCGTATACCAGCGCCATAAAGCTGAACTTAACTGTGCGACCCATTAGTCTAGCTCCACTTTCTTGTTCAATAGCTTACCTGCTCGGTAGTAGGCATATAGCATCACAGCCATTGCCATGGTCAGTGCGATACTCGTTGCTGCGCCGAACGGCCAGTCTCGAGCGTTGAGCACTTGGCTCTTAATCACGTTACCAATCAATAGGTTCTTAGCGCCGCCTAATAGGTCAGAGATGTAGAACATGCCTAGCGCAGGAAGCAGTACTAATAAACAACCACCGATGATGCCAGGCATCGTTAGGGGAAGTACCACTTTCAATAGCGTTTGCAGTTTGTTCGCACCTAAATCTTTCGCGGCTTCTAAATACGTATCATCCAGTTTTTCAATCGCTGAATACAACGGCAGAATCATGAAAGGCAGTAGGATATACACCAAACCGATCATTACTGCGGTTTCTGAGTACATGATACGTAGCGGCTTATCGATAATGTCTAATGCTAACAAGCCTTTGTTCAACACACCTTGAGTACCTAGCACCACTTTTAGTCCGTAAGTACGGATCAACGAGTTCGTCCAGAATGGCACAATCACTAGGAACAACATGATTGGACGCCATTTCGCAGGCATTTTTGCCACGATGTAAGCGAACGGGTAACCAATGATTAAACAAAGTAGGGTTGCGACAATCGCCATATAGAAAGAGTGCATCAGCACTTTAAAATACAACGGGTCAGCCAAACGCACGTAGTTATCGAGAGTGAAGGTCATCTCGATCAAGTTCGCTTCGTCACGAGTTAAGAAACTAGTACCGATGATCATGATGTTTGGAATCATCACGAACAGCACTAACCAACCTGTGATTAAAGCAACAATCGCGTTTTGTAAATTAAACTTCTTGCTCATCTTTTAATACCACTTCCCAGCTCTCAACCCAAGTTACTGCAACTTTTTGGCCCAGAGAGTGATCAACATCAGGGTCATCTTCGTTGAAGAATTCGCTAACCATGACACGCATACCAGATTCAAGTTCTACCACTGAATCCAATGTCATGCCTTTATAGGTTCGCTCGACAATGTGGCCAACAATACCGCGTTGCTCAGACTCTTTGATTTCTTCGATACGAAGATCTTCAGGGCGAAGCAATACTTGCAGTTTTTGACCCGGTGTTACGTCTTTATCGTGATAGATAACCGACTCTTCACCTTCGATTGTCGCAACAATGCGTTTTTCATCTAGACGAGATTTCGCTGTCGCTTCGAATACGTTAATTTCACCAATGAAGCGCGCTACAAACAGGTTCTTAGGCTCTTCGTAGATCTCTCTTGGTGTGCCATCTTGTTCAATCACGCCATCACGCATAACAATAATACGGTCAGACATAGACAGCGCTTCTTCTTGGTCATGCGTTACAAAAATGAACGTGATACCAAGTTGACGCTGTAATTGTTTTAGCTCGATTTGCATCTGTTTACGTAACTTGTAATCCAGAGCAGATAGAGATTCATCCAATAGAAGAACTTTTGGCTTATTAACGACAGCACGAGCGATTGCGATACGTTGCTGTTGGCCACCAGATAGCTGGTGTGGTTTTCGTTGTGCCATTTGTTCTAGGCGCACCATTTTTAAAGCATCCATTACACGAGGTTCAATCTCGCTGCTTGGTACTTTCTGCATGCGTAAGCCAAATGCCACATTGTCGAAAACGGTCATATGCGGGAATAGGGCATAGCTTTGGAATACAGTGTTTACATGCCTTTGTTCAGCAGGAACTTGGGTTACGTTCTGTTCAGCTAATAGTATTTGACCACTATCTGCCGTTTCAAAACCCGCAATCATTCTTAGTACGGTTGTTTTACCACAACCTGATGGGCCTAAAATCGTGAGAAACTCACCATGATTTACGTTTAAATCAAGATTGCCGATGACTTCCTTACCATCGAAACTTTTACTAATGCCAGTTAGCTGTACTACTGGCTTTCCTACTGATTTTTTAGCGTTCAACGTCTGTTTTTCTCCACCTTGGTTCTATTTGAGACCTGTTGCTATACACCTTTAAGGCGCGCATCATAATCACCAAAAACGTGAATTCAAAGCATTTTTTACCTTTCGAAGATAAAAAATTTCGCAGGTAAAAGTAAACATCCTTTACCATACTGTTATTTACTGGGTTTACACCCCGACAAGTGTCTAATTATTAACCATTAAGACGCAAAAGCAAGCCTTGTTACAGATTCATATTTTAGTTTGTATCCGACATATGAGTATAATGAAGGTAATTTTTTATCAATAAGTTAGGTCGCTTCGTTTAATTGGCGCACCTAGGTATCAATATGAACAACGACATCGAAAAAGATTTTAATTTGGGCGGTAGTATCAACCGTGCACTTTCCGGCGATTATGAGCTCAAAGCAACGGCTGTATTCCAAGAAGCTTGGAAACATACGATAAGTCACTTTCTTTCGTTTTCCCCTGCGATTGTTGCTCTGATGTTCGTGCAACTGGCTATCTTTTATATCGCACTAAAACTGCAACTGGGTGACCCTGCGGTTATCTTAGATGCGGTTATCGATCCTGAGGCGTTTACACCACAAATCGTTGAATCCATTTTTATTGCCAACTTCAGCTACGAAGTGATCAGCGCGCCTATCTATGCTGGCATCTGTTTGATGGCGATGAGCCACGCAGCTGGCCTACAAACTAAAGTGCGTCATATTGGTAAAGGTTTGCAGTTCACGGTTCCTGTTATTCTGGTGACTTTGTTTAGCCTAATGCTGCAAGGCATCGCAGGTATGATTCTGCCGTTCTTATCGATTTACTTCTCGCTAGCGTTCAGCCATTCAATTCTGCTGATTTGTGATAAGAAAGTGCCGCCAATGCAATCGCTGCTGCTTTCATTACGTGCTGTGAATAAGAAAATCTTCACCGTTGCATCTATCTACTTACTCGTTATGTTGATGTTCATCGTCGCTGCAATGATGTACGGCATTGGTCTGATCTTCGTTTTGCCTTTCTTCTTCCATGTGAAAGGGATTCTTTACCGCGAAATGTTTGGTATCAAACTTAAGGTGATTGCTTCTGAGCACCCGAAGAGTGATGACGATAATAACGACGATAACAATAAAAACCCGCAGGTATTCGATGCGTAATAACGTTCAAGCAAGCTCAAGTAAATCTCTTGCACTAAAAGTGACGGCACTTGCCCTTGTTGGCTCGATCTCATTAGTTGGGCCACTTATTTACCAACAAGAAGAAGAGCGACGTCGTGCAAGTAAGACAAGCCAAGATTCTGAACAGCAGTTCGGCAACTTAACCGAGGCTTCAAATACACCGAACTTTGCAGCCATTGAAGATGTAAACGAGAAAAAAGACACCTTCTTTTCGTATTTACGTCCAAGTATCAATATCGAAAACAAACGCATCACTAAAGAGCGTGCGTTTTTAACTAAGCTCTCTGAGTCTGGTTTAAGCAATATTGATTCTGAAGACACGTCTTATGCGAAAAGGTTAGGGAAGTTGTACAGCCTGCCAGTACCTAATGAAGGTTTGGATCAGGCATGGCTGACAGAGATGCTTAACCGCGTGAATGTGCTGCCAGAGGCGCTTGTACTGACACAAGCTGCGAATGAGTCAGCTTGGGGAACGTCACGTTTCGCTACTAAAGCCAACAACTATTTCGGACACTGGTGTTACACCAAAGGTTGTGGCCTTGTTCCGCTACAACGTAACGAAGGTAGCTCGCATGAAGTCGCAACATTCTCTTCAAGCCAAGAATCTGTACATCGTTACTTCATGAACCTTAATCGTAATCGTGCTTACGCCGATCTAAGAGCGATTCGAGCAAAACTTGCTGCCCAAGGTGATGATCTTTTAACAACCACAACGGCGACAGAGCTCACCAATGGCTTGTTAAAATATTCTGAGCGAGGTTCCGACTATGTGACTGATTTACAAGCTATGATCCGTCACAACGAGGTATACTGGAAAAAGTAACTCATTTTGATACCAACTTGGTTGCCTTCGGTAGTCGGCTTACACCAAGTAATATCACAAAAAGAGCAGCTCATTGGCTGCTCTTTCTATTTATAAACGCTCAACTTCGACAAGATTATAATAATGAAAAAGACAGCACTCGCTTTATTAGCCTCATTAAGCCTTGGGGTTTCTCTTCCTGCTTCAGCGCAAGAATACATGTTCACGTATTCTAAACTTTATACTCAGCTGAAAAATAACACCAAAGAAGGGCATGATGATGTCAAAGTTGCGGTCTTCTTTGTTGATCAACAAGCTCAGCAAACCTGTCACATCAGCAAAGCTTGGATGGAAAAAGAAGAGCACTACGAAGAGCTAAAAGTCTCTTCATCGAATGAACTGCTTCTGCCGGTAGATCAAAACCTGCGCTCAGCCAACCCTCTTATTTTTGTACAAACACAAGAACAAGAGTGTGCGTACTCGTTGGTCGTTATGACACAAGAACCTTTAGTTGGAACTGTTGAAGTTGCACAGATAGAAAGCCTATTACCACAGATGCAGGCGATGCTTGAAGACGTCAGCGGCATGTTCTCTGGCTGGTTCACGCCAGATATCCAAGGGTTAACGCTGGAGTTCGCAAATAAGCTTGAAGGTAACATCGAGCTTTCAAACGGCAAACAAATACCAATCAAAAAAGGGCGAGCGAAATTCACCTTAGCGGAGTTGAATGGAACTGAGAGCATCACGCTGCCAGAATCAACAGTTCGCGTATTGCCGTACATTCCCGCGCAATAGTTTTTTATGGAATAATTGTTAGCGAAATCATTTCCCTAAGCTTTCGTTACATACTTTAAAGCAGCCTAATCGAATAAGAGCAGGCTGCTTTTCTTTATCTGCGATAGAAACCGAGATCTTGCTAAGACACGTTTCTCCATCCGCAGAGAGAGCTTATCGCACAATAAAAGCAGAATCTTTCAAATACTCAGCTTGTTTATCCTACCGTTACTATTTCAACATGAAATAAAAATCCGTATAATCCACGCCCTAAAACAGTCCCACTAGCAATCTACAGTCGGTAATACGACGGTGTGAGAGTCGCAATGAACCAAAACGATAATAGAAAAGAAACACTTGAATTCAACAAACTTCAGAAACGTCTGAGAAGAAATGTTGGAAATGCCATCATCGACTACAACATGATCGAAGAGAATGATGTGGTAATGGCATGTATTAGTGGCGGTAAAGATTCATTTGCGATGCTAGATATTTTGCTACGTTTGCGTGAAGCAGCACCAATCAAATTTGATGTTGTTGCGGTAAACCTAGACCAAAAACAACCTGGGTTCCCTGAGCACATTCTTCCTGAGTACTTTGAAACGCTGAACATTCCTTACTACATCGTAGATAAAGACACGTACTCGGTGGTTAAAGAGAAAGTGCCAGAAGGCAAAACAACGTGTGGCCTATGTTCTCGTCTTCGTCGTGGTACTTTGTACTCATTCGCAGAGAAGATTGGCGCAACTAAGATCGCACTTGGTCACCACCTAGACGACATCGTTGAGACCATGTTCCTTAACATGTTCCACGGCGCTCGTCTTAAGGCTATGCCTCCTAAGCTTCGTTCAGATGATGGTCGTAACGTTGTTATTCGTCCACTGACTTACTGTCGTGAAACGGACCTAATCAAATACGCAGAACACAAAGAGTTCCCAATCATTCCTTGTAACCTATGTGGTTCACAAGAGAACCTACAACGTCAGAACATCAAAGCGATGCTGATTGATTGGGATAAGAAAACACCAGGTCGTGTTGAGAAAATCTTTAAATCAATTCAGAACGTAAGCCCAAGCCAACTGGCTGACCGCGAATTGTTTGATTTCGTGAACCTTCCACTAGACCGTAGCGGCGAACGTGAAGAGTACGAATTCCAAGAAGCTGAAATTTCATCTTCTAACATCGATGAGTCAATGTTCATCGACGTGACTAACGTATAACGAGATGAATATCGGTTGAGCTATTTAGTATAAGTAGCGATAGACAAACAAAAACGCCTCAGCAATGCTTGAGGCGTTTTTTTATGAGTTGAACTTGTAGTGAAGTTCTGTGCTTAAACGACTTAGCCTTTCGAAAGGTTCGGGTCTAACGGGCTAACATAACCAGACGGCTTAAGAGCCAACACGTCACAGTTAATCTTATCGATCACATGCTCTGCAGTATTACCAATAAACACGGCAGATAAACCAGTACGACCCGTTGTCCCTAGAATTACCATAGCGGCGTTATTTTCAGACGCGACGCGTGGAATCACATCTTCTGGTAAGCCTTGCTCAACGACAGTTTGCTCTTCACACATACCGTGTTTCTGACGCAGTGCCTTCATTGCGGTTAAGTGATGGCCGCGAACGGCGTCAGTGTAAGACGTAGGATCAAACTCAGGCAGTTCGATAGTGATATTAGCCGGTGTCACAGGATATGCGTTAACCAAGAGTGGTTCTGCATCCAAACGACTTGTGATTTCAAGTAATCTATCAACCATCGTATCGTTAAGCTCTAGGTGAGCTTCTGTCTCTGAGCCTACGTGAACTGAAGCAAAGATCTTCGCGTTATCAGGCCAGAAATCATTTTTAACCAGTAGCACAGGGCTAGGGCACTTTCTCAACAGGTGCCAATCAGTTGGTGTGAAGATAACTGATTCTAAGGTGTCGTGTTTACGCGTCCCTTTAATCAAGATGTCGTGTCCACCACTGTAGACCTCAGCAATGATCGCTTCGTATGGGCGATTATGCCAAACCACTTGAACGTTAAATTCGATGGAATCATCAAGGTAAGGTTCTGCGACTTTATTCATCCAGATTTCGCGCTGGTGAATCACGCCTTTACGCATTGCGTCTCTCTCATCGACAGAGAGCATAGATGTCATTTCATACGAGAAGTCATATATAGACAAAAAGAAAGTGATGTGGCTTGTTGAGGTGCTTTTCTTGGCAAGTTGGATAGCACGAACTAGAGCAGGTTGCTCATCGTGATTAATGTCTGCGACAACTAAAATTTTGTTATAGATACTCATAACTAAGCCTACTTTTCAGACCGAACATATAAATAATGTAGCGTAGTTATGGGGAGATTAAGAGAAATAAAAGAGGTTTTAAGAGAGAAACATGATGTAGCTCATTATTGAACTACATCATTGATATCTAGACTATTCTTTTGAAACGCCAGCAAGTTCCATCAACGCATCGTGATCTTCGATAGTGATATATTTGCCTTTAACGCTCAAGATGTCTGCTTTTTGGAAACGACCTAAAAGACGGCTGATTGTTTCAACAGTCAAACCAAGGTAGTTACCAATGTCGCCACGAGTCATCGTTAGGCGGAACTCGCGTGGGCTGAAGCCACGTTGAGAGAAGCGAGTAGAAAGGTTGTAAAGGAATGCAGCAAGACGCTCTTCCGCGTTCTTCTTAGAAAGAAGCAGAATCATTTCTTGGTCACCTTTAATCTCGTTACTCATCAGGCGCATAATTTGCTGACGCAATTTAGGCATTTTTCCTGATAGGTCATCAAGAATCTCATATGGGATTTCACATACCATAGAAGTTTCTAGCGCTTGTGCGAAACTAGGGTGTAGGTCACCAGTAATCGCATCGAAGCCAACAAGATCGCCCGCTAGGTGGAATGCAGTAATCTGCTCATCACCTTGCTCGGTAATCGTGTAGCTCTTGATCGTTCCAGAGCGAATAGCGTATAGAGATTTAAGCTCGTCACCGGCTTTAAATAACTCTTGGCCTTTTTGAATAGGCTTTTTTCTCTCAATGATCTGATCAAGTTGATCGAGTTCAGATTCATTCAAAGTAAACGGAATACAGAGCTGGCTAATACTACAATCCTGGCAATGGATCGCACAACCACCAGACTGAACACGTTTCGTCACAGGCTTTTCAGAAATCATAACAATCTTTCACTATTTGATATACGTCAATATTTTAGCATTCCTTAATCCTAAAGGGTAGTAAAAAAACCGGATTTAAAGAATGACTATACGGTATAAATAATGAGCTGTAGCGCCATATATCCGGTATAGAAGCCGTAAATGAGGATTAAAATTGCGCCTAGTTGGCGAAATAAGTCAGCTTGTTGCAGTTTTTTGAGGAAATTGGCACCCATGCCAACTGTTAACATTGCCGGAAGCGTGCCTAAACCGAAAGCAAGCATGATACCTGCGCCGTTGTACCAACTTCCTGATACGGCCGCCCACGTAAGCATTGAGTAAACCAACCCGCATGGTAGCCACCCCCAAATAAAGCCAAACGCTAAAGCGTGGCTAGGGTGCTTCAAGGGTAGAAATGATTTACCTAAAGGAGAGATATAGCGCCATAGCTTCTGTCCGACTTTTTCAAAGAACAACAAGCCGAACCACCATTTACCGATATACAACCCTAAGACGATCATAAAGGCAGCAGCAAATAATCGGAGCCAACCCAGCAGAGCGTTAAAATCGCTTAGCTGACCTATAGAAGAAATTGCACCGCCAACCACACCACCAATCACGGCATAACTTAGCAAGCGTCCTAGGTTATAAAGTAGGGGAATAACAGGGGAAGGTTTACTGTTGCCAATCGAAAGAAGCGACGCAATACCACCACACATTCCCATGCAGTGGCCTGCGCCGATCAATCCAACAACAAAGGCTCCGATCCAATCAGGCGTCATCGTTCTTTTTGTCTACGTTAGTTTGGCTTTCGCTGTTAGCTTTCTCATTCTTGGTAGGTTTACTATCAGAATGGTTGTGAGCCTTTTCGTCTTCATCAAACAGAATGTTGTGGCCTTGACGTTCTAGGTCTTCAAACTGTTCGCTCTTCACCGCCCATAGAAAAATACCAACAGCGATGCACACCAGAACAATCGCAATGGGGATCAGAATGTATAAACTTTCCATTATTTACCTTGCTCTTTTAAAAGCCTTAACGAGTTAGACACAACAATAATAGAGCTGGCAGACATGCCAACAACGGCAATGTATGGAGCAACCAAACCTGCAACAGCCAATGGAAGAATGAGTAAGTTATACCCTAATGACCAAGCTAGGTTTTCACGGATTATCTTACGCGTTTTTAACGCCAAAGTACGCGACTTAAGTAATCTATCGAGCTTATCACCCAACAACACCATATCCGCAGAAGCTTTCGCCACATCCGTACCGCCGCCCATAGCAACGGAAAGGTGAGCACCCGCAAGAATAGGGGCATCGTTAATGCCATCGCCAACCATCATGGTAATGTCACTTGCATCTCGAGAGTTCAAGTAAGCAAGTTTATCTTCAGGCTTCGCGTTAGCAACAATGTCTGTAATACCGATCTCTTCAGCAACAGGCTTCGCGTTAATCAAAGAATCGCCAGTAAGCAGAGTCGTTTTGATTCCCGCTTCTTTAAATTGCTTAATAAACTCGATGCTTTCTTTGCGGATCGGATCTTCATATGTAAACGTTGCGATATGACGGCCCGCCATCGACAAGTAAATGCCGTTGCTTTCCGATGGTTGAGCTTCACCTAGAATGAATTCGCTACTACCAATCGCAACTTCTTGGCCGTTCCACTCACCAGTGATACCTGAACCAATCACGTTGTTGACTGACTCTACTTCGATATCATCTGAAATATGAGTCTTGAACGCTTTAGCGATAGGATGGTTAGCGTGTTGCTCCAGGCTCGCCGCTACTTTGAGACAGGTGTCTTTATCAAGCTCAGCGAAGGTTTCAACTTGGCTGATACGAATATCACCCTCAGTCAATGTGCCCGTTTTATCGATGATTAAGTGGTTCACTTTACATAAGGTTTCAAATACGTGGCCTTTGCGCAGCAAAATACCAAAGTTACCCATGCGAGAAGTGGAACAGGTAATCGCCGTCGGTGTTGCCAGTGACAGAGCACAAGGACACGTTGCTACCAATACCGAAAGCATGATCCAGAAAGCGTCTTCTGGTCGTGTTTGGTGCCAGTAGAACCAAGTACCGAATGAGATGATTAAGATCACCGCAACAAAGTATCGCGCTACCACATCAGCAATTTCTGCGATGCGAGGTTTAGACAATTGCGCTTCGTCTTGCAGGCGAACGATATTGGAAATAACCGAATCCGCTTTTGACGTCATTACTTCCAATTCAAACGATTCATCACCATTCAATGTACCAGCGAAGACGGTATCGCCTTCGTTTTTGACCACATGGATAGATTCGCCAGTCAGCATCGATTCATCGATATGGACTCTGCCAGATAATACTTTGCCATCGGCAGGAATGTGTTCACCCGGAAGAACGCGAATTTGGTCGCCAACTTTTAAGGTTTTTACCGGAACTTGTTCGCCATCTAACGTTGTTGCCATAGCCGGAACAAGCTTAAGCAGGTTACCACTAGCGGCTGCTGCTTTACGACGAGCGCGCATTTCAAGGAAACGACCAAGCAGTAGGAAGAAGGTGAACATCGAGATAGATTCGAAGAAGACTTCACCTTTCTCTGTCACCGTTGCGACCAAACTTGCAACATAGGCAAACAACAGAGCAATCGACACAGGTACATCCATACCCAATGTTCGACCTTTGAGGCTACGCCACGCATTGATATAGAAAGGCAATGCAGAGTAGAGCAGAACCGGTGTTGCAAAGATTAAGCTCACCCAACGGAAGTAGCTTTTGAATTCGGGCTCAAGGTTACCAAAGACTTCAAGATAAAGCGCCACAGCCAGCATCATGACCTGCATGGTTGCTAAACCAGCAATACCAAGACGATAGAGATAATTCTTCATCGAACGATGATAGGCGGCTTCTTGTTGATCAGCCTCGAATGGTGCGGCTTTGTAGCCTAAGGTATGGATTGCAGATAACAGCTCGCTCAGTTTTGTCTTACTGTTGTCCCAACTGATCAGGGCGCGGTTAGTCGTGGTATTAACACGAATACTCACAACCCCTAACTTTGAAGAGACTTGCTTCTCAATAAGCCACGCACAAGCAGCACAAGAGACACCTTCTAGTGACAATGTCACTTCAGAGGTGTTTTCAGAGTTACGGACGAACTCCAATTGAACATCTTCGTTGTCGTAATGACTGAGTGCCAGAAGTTGCTCTGGCACGAGATCCGCTTTTTCAGCTGGAGCGGTACGATATTGGTAGTAAGAGACCAAACCGCTATCAACGATTGTCTGGGCTACGGTTTCGCAACCCGGACAACACATAGGTCGCACCGATCCTAAGATTTCTACTTTAAAATCCGTTTCCGCTGGTACATCTTCACCGCAGTGATAACAGGATTCACACATAAGCTTTAGTTCGTTAGTTGAGTAGGAGTATCAATAGGGAAGTTCATGCGACCTTGCACCAACCATTCAGAATCATGCGGAGAAAGCTCGATAAACCATGGACCTTGCATTTCATGGTCCAGAGTCAACGTGTAGTTGCCTCTCGCATCAGCGGTCAGTAGCTGAGTAAAATCACGGTCAGGCAGCGTTCGGTGCACGAACATTGCGCTAATAGCAGGGAAGTGGTCTAGCTTGCCTTTGTCTAGGGTAATGATAACTGAGTTACCTTTCTCGCTAACTGAAGCTGATAGGCCAAGCTCTTTAGCAACATTTACTTTCGAAATGTCGACATTAATACCTTTACCTTTTTTATAGTAATCTTCAGTGACAACGTTAACTGAATGGTTGGTAAGTATCGCGACTCGAACCAATGTCAGCATAGAAACGCCAACGGTTAGGAAGATCAAAAACCACGGCCAAAACTGCTTATACCAAGGTTGTTCCATATTATTATTCTCAATATATACAATGAAATAAAACTAATTTTTACAAACACTTAAGGTTATAACTGTAAAAGAAAGACAGCCCCTTAAGAAGGGGCTGTTATTATTATGTTACTCTTTATCTGAGTTGCTGAGGCTCCAGACGTAGGCAGAGACGAGCTGAACCTTATCCTCACCGAGGATGTCCTTCCAAGCCGGCATTACACCAGAACGTCCGTACATAACTGTTTCCGTCACATCAGCGCGAGAATCGCCGAATAGCCAGTCGCGGTCAGTCAGGTCAGGGGCGCCAACAGCAGGGTTACCCTTACCATCAGTACCGTGACACGCTGCACACACTACAAAGCGCGCTTTACCAGCTTCTGCTTCACGTGCGTTTACGCTACGACCAGAAAGGCTAAGCGTGTAGCTAACTACTTCTTTTACGCCTTCTTCGCCAAGAGCGTCTTTCCAACCTGGCATTTGACCGACACGACCATGCATGATGGTAGTAACGATAGCTTGTGGTTCACCACCATATAGCCATGCGTCATCAGTTAGGTTCGGGAAACCTTTCTGACCACGTGCATCAGAGCCGTGACACTGAGAACAGTTTTGTAGGAACAAACGTTGGCCCACTTTGATTGCATCAGCATCTGATGCAATGTCAGGGACAGAACGTAGACCGTTTTCGTCGTGAGCTAGCTTTCTGAATGCTTCACCAAAGTAGGTGTCTGCATCATCAAGCTCTTTCGCGTATGCGTCTAACTGTTTGTTTGCTTGCGCAGCAGCGATTGCAGAGCGAGACTCTTCTACGCTACGAACTGTTTGGTTTGAACTCGTCCAACCTAGTAGACCTTTAAAGTTGCCAAGGCCTGGGTATAGAGCTAGATAAACAGCTGCAAACACAATTGTGCTAACGAAAAGGTATGTCCACCATTTAGGTAGCGGGTTATTAAGCTCACGAATACCATCGTATTCATGGCCCATATCCTGACCTTCTTCTACACCTGTTTTATCGTTGGAACACCAACGAAGTAAGGCTGCACAGCCAATCAATGTACCGATTGTGATTACTGTTACCCAAATACTCCAGAATGTACTCATTACTTCGTCACTCCTTGATTTTTATCTTTCGCAGGTGCTTCATCAGCGAACACTAGGTTTGCATCTTCGTCGAAGCGCGACTTACGATTTTTACCGAAAGCCCACCAAACGATACCGATGAAACAAGCAAAAACAGTAACAGTCCAAACACTTTGAAATGTAATAATGTCCATAATTATTCCTTATTTCATTGCGTGGCCAAGCGATTGAAGGTAAGCGATGATTGCATCCATCTCTGTTTTTCCTTCAACATCTTGTTTAGCGTTAGCAATTTGTTCGTCTGTGTAAGGAACACCAAATTGATTACGGAAGATTTCAAGCTTCTGTTTAGTCAATTTGCCATCAAGTACATTCTCAGCAAGCCATGGGAAACCAGGCATGTTTGATTCAGGAACAAGTTCACGAGGGTCGATAAGGTGAACGCGGTGCCACTCATCAGAGTAACGATCACCAACACGCGCTAGATCAGGACCAGTACGCTTAGAACCCCATAGGAATGGGTGTTCCCAAACACTTTCGCCAGCTACAGAATAGTGACCGTAACGTTCAGTTTCAGAGCGGAAAGGACGAATCATTTGGCTGTGACATACGTTACAACCTTCGCGAATGTAGATATCACGACCTTCCATTTCCAGAGCAGAGTAAACACGTAGATTTTCTACAGGTTCAGTAGTCTGCTTTTGGAAAATAAGTGGGGTAATTTCTACTAAAGCACCAAAACTGATAGCAATAACGATAAGAATCGCTAGTAGGCCAACGTTCTTCTCTACCAACTCATGGCGATTATTTGAATTTGAGCTCATTCTAAATCTCCTTAAGCCGGTTGAGGGATAGCTTTAAGGCTATCTTTAGGTGCAGAAACAGTTTTGTACGTGTTGTATGCCATTAAGAACATACCTGATAGGAAGATGAAACCACCTAAGAAACGTACAAAGTAGAACGGGTAAGACGCTTCTACAGATTCAACGAAGCTGTAAGTTAATGTACCGTCAGAGTTAACAGCACGCCACATCAGACCTTGCATCACGCCAGAGATCCACATTGCAACAATGTAGAAAACCGTACCAATCGTTGCCAACCAGAAGTGAACATTGATTAGAGATACAGAGTACATACGCTCTTGACCAAATAGTTTAGGAACTAAGTGGTAAACCGAACCGATAGAAACCATTGCAACCCAACCTAACGCACCAGAGTGAACGTGACCGATAGTCCAATCCGTGTAGTGAGATAGTGCGTTAACCGTTTTGATTGCCATCATTGGGCCTTCGAAAGTCGACATGCCGTAGAATGATAGAGAAACGATTAGGAAACGTAGGATTGGGTCGTAGCGAAGCTTATGCCACGCACCAGATAGAGTCATAATACCGTTGATCATGCCACCCCAAGATGGAGCAAACAGAACCAAAGACATAACCATACCTAGAGATTGAGTCCAGTCAGGAAGTGCTGTGTAGTGTAGGTGGTGAGGACCAGCCCAGATATACAGAGACACGAGAGCCCAGAAGTGAACAATCGACAAACGGTAAGAGTAAACAGGGCGACCAGCTTGTTTAGGAACGAAGTAGTACATCATACCTAGGAAACCAGCTGTCAATAGGAAGCCTACCGCATTGTGTCCGTACCACCATTGCACCATTGCATCGATCGCTCCGGAGTAAATCGAGTACGATTTAAACGCAGAGACAGGAACAGCAAGGCTGTTAACGATGTGCAACACGGCAACCGTGATGATGAAGGCTCCGAAGAACCAGTTTGCTACGTAAATGTGTGATGTCTTACGTTTAATCATGGTTCCGAAGAACACGACCGCATAAGCTACCCACACAAGAGTAATAGCAATATCGATTGGCCATTCAAGTTCTGCGTATTCTTTACCAGAGGTTAAACCTAACGGTAAAGTAATTGCAGCGGACAGGATAATCGCTTGCCAACCCCAAAAGGTAAAGGCTACGAGAGGGCCACCAAAGAGACGCGTCTGACAGGTACGTTGTACAACATAATATGATGTTGCAAACAGCGCACTTGTACCGAACGCAAAAATAACCGCATTAGTATGCAGGGGACGTAAACGACTGTACGTCAACCACGGCGTATCAAAGTTTAGCTGTGGCCAAACTAATTGAGCGGCAATCAAAACACCAACGCCCATACCGACAATACCCCACAAAATTGTAACTAGGGTAAATTGACGGACGACCGTATAGTTGTAGTTTTGTTCAAGCTGCTTTTCTTGGCTCATTTGCATGCTTCCAATTTCTTATTTACTACACTTTACTTCCAACACGACTCACGTCGTAATGCCACCCAAATTAGAAAAGGAAATTCAGCCTATTCAGGGCTTTATTTCCACTTGCTGATTTTAAAAAAAAGTGGCATTTTCAACGCGACACTATACTTGAATTAACAAATCAATGACAGAGTAGTAACCTTACGCTTGGTCTGGAATTGGATTTTTATTTAAAAACTTTGAACTTTGTAACAAGGAGTAAAGATTATAATGGCGGCACAAAAGCTAACAAAAGGCAGGCTTGTTCAAATTATCGTCATGTTGGTTATTTTAATAGCTGCATTTACTTGGAGAACAGTAACATACGATAATAACGAAACAGCAAACTGTATAGTTTCAAAACCTTGTGAATTTGGTATTGATAATCATAATGTTTTAATTTCGAGCGATAAACTAGGGTATTCGATCGAAACATCTAAAACTGGCAAATTTATCATTAGCTATAATGAAAGCGGAATTCTGGAAGAAAAAGGGCCATCAAATTGGCTGTTACAAACTAATGATAAGACCTCCTCAATAACGGTTACATTTCCACAACAGGTGAGCACGTTTTCTGTAAACTTGTCCAAAGAGTAACAGAGATAAAACTGGGGCACGCCTCGGGTCTTTTGATAGAAATATGTACCAAATCAGTGAAACACAATGCATTAAAGTGTTATAAAGAGAGCATTAATAAAGTTACCCAGAATCTATGAAATTTCTATCAAAAGTCTCTTACTCCCTAGACGATAAAATCGCAGTAGATGAGTTGCTCAGCGGGGTGGAAAACCCTGAAGATATTGCTTGTCTTATTTGCTACTGCACAGAAGAGTATTCGACACTCGCTGTGCAGAGATATTTCGTAGATGCTCTCCCGAACACTCCCATACATGGCTGTACTACTTGTCACGGCATTATGACTGAAACTGGTTTTCATTCTGGTCCAGTCATTGGCGTCCTCATTATTTATGACTCGGGGATCAACGCCTATGGTACGGGAATCGAACATTTCAGCGACTCCATAGGCCGCAGTACCTTCAACGCGATAGACAAAGCACTCAAGAACGCCAACCGAGAAGGTGAAATCCCTGATCTTATCTTGTTGCATTCCACACCGGGTAACGAAGAAAAGGTGATGGCGGCTATCGATAAGAAATTTGGTACTGAAGTGCCAATTATTGGTGGCAGTGCTGCAGACAATCAGGTTTCCGGAAATTGGAGCATCTTCACCGAAGAGTCGCTGTCGATAAATGGCGTATCTTTAACGGTAGTGTTTGCGTCTCAGTCCATCTACTCCTCTTTCAGCGCCGGTCACACACCTACGCGATATTCAGGCACCGTGACAAAAGTAAGAAACCGAATATTGTTGGAGATAGACCACAGGCCAGCCGTCACTGTTTACAACGAATGGACTAATTTCCACTTAGGTGGCAGTGATGATGGCTACATATTCGAAAAGTCGTCAGTCTACCCATTGGGCAGGAAAGTCGGCTCTTCTTACGATTACCCATATTTCAAATTGTCTCATTCGATCAGAGAGACTGAGTGTAATGGGATTGAGCTATTCACAGACATCAGTGAAGGTGACACCATCTACTTGATGCAAGGTTCTAAGCAGCAGTTGATTAGCCGCGCCGCTAATATCATTCAATCCTCATACTACAACGACATGGATCTTGAAGAGAAACTAGGGGCGATCAATATCTTTTGTGCCGGCCCAATGCTCAATCTTAAACAAGATATGGATGAGGTTTGCGAACAAATAAATCAAGCACTTAATGGGCTTCCGTACATATGTCCATTCACGTTTGGTGAGCAAGGCAGGCTCTCTGGTGGTGAGAATGCACACGGGAATTTAATGGTATCGTCTGCAACGTTTTATAGGTTGAAAAAATAATGGGTTCTGAAGGTCAAGAAGCGCTGCAAGAAGCACGTATTGAACTGCAAAAACTAAAAGCCCGTGAGCGAAAACTGGCTGAAGAGAACAGGGTGATCTTATCAACCATCTCTGCGATCAGTAAGGCAAGTAACATATCTGAGATATTCTCCAGTCTTGAGTTCGTGCTCAAAAAATACATTAAGTTTGATGACTTTATCGTGGTATCAAGGGTAGGGAACGAAGGCAGTTTCAAAACCCTGCTAAGCAATAACAAAGTCTTCGAACAGATGAATTGGAGCGATTGTGGCAAGCTATCGCGAGTCATCAATGGTGAATGCGCCATCCTTTTCGAACCCAAGTCTCTTGGGGAATTTAACTCCCTGCACCCCATTGTTCTCGACCAAATCAATTCCGTTCTGATTACAGGTATAGATAGCGGACTAACACAATCCGTCATCATCTTTATCCACTCAAATACCAAGCACTTTAGTATTGAAACCAAGGCCACACTAAACCGTTTCCGACCGTTGATAGAGCGTGCTGTTTTCGATATTGAGAACAAAGAAAAGCTTGAAGCAACCGTTCGAGAACGTACAGCAGAGCTTGTCACAGCAAGAAAAGACGCAGAAAGAGCCAACAAGGCCAAGTCTGAATTCCTCGCGATGATGAGTCATGAACTAAGAACACCGCTAAATGCCATTATTGGCTTGATAGACACTCTAAAATCCACATCACTGAACGAAGAACAACAGTCTATACTGCTTAATATGAGCACATCATCTGAGCTTTTGTTAGCAATTATCAGTGACGTGTTAGATTTTTCTAAGATTGAATCTGGATGCTTCTCACTAGCACCTCAGTGGAGTAATGTAAGAGACACTGTAACTTTTGTATTATCTGAACAAAAGAAGACAGCAGACGATAAAGGTTTGGCGCTAACAATAACCAGCGATATCCCTGAGGGTGAACTTCATTACATAGACCCAAGCCGCTTGGCACAAATCCTATTTAACCTGATTGGTAACGCGATTAAGTTCACTGAGCGTGGGCATGTCCATGTTTCTATCAAGTACCAGCAGAGCTCTTTCTATATAACGGTGGAAGACACAGGGATTGGCATCAGCTCGCAACAACTTTCGTCGCTGTTCAGTCCATTTGTGCAAGCTGATAGCACAATCACACGTAGATTTGGTGGCACAGGTTTAGGCTTGGCTATCACTAAAAGACTGGTTGAGCTGATGCGTGGGCGCATATCGGTAGAGAGTGAGCCTGGAAAAGGTTCCAAATTCGAAGTACAGCTGCCAGTGCTTACTAGAGTTACGAATAATCTGGCTAATGACGAAGATGAATCTTCACGAGAGTTAAGAAGCCGTTATTCAGTGTTAGTTGTCGAAGACAATCCAACGAATCAAATGGTGATCAAATTAATCCTAACGCGACAAGGCCACGAAGTTTTCATCGCAAGCAACGGTGAGGAAGCGATTGGCTTTGTGGAAAGAGCCAATGACTCGATAGACATTATTTTAATGGATGTGTCGATGCCGGTAATGGATGGATTAACCACAACCAAATATATGAGAGACGCGAACATCAAAACGCCAATCGTCGCGCTAACAGCACACACATCAATAGAAGACAAATGTTCTTGCTTAGATGTCGGCATGAATGATTTCGTGACCAAACCAGTAAGAACTAAAGAGATCACAGAAGCAATTGATCGATTAATGCTTGAAGTCTAATAAACGTATTCTTAATCGAAGATTAGGAAATATGTTTATTAGGTATTTTATGGTAAATAGCCTTACTGTTAAATAGAACGTCGATTTGGTAGATAAACAAGAGGCAGGGCATCACATAAAGATACCTGCCTTATAAACATCAAACCCAATTTAACATAATATACATAATACGCACTAAGGCGTAAGTTCTT
>NZ_AJZD02000013.1 GCF_000272105.2 Vibrio splendidus 12E03 | reverse complement strand
GTACTCGTCGCGACTTCGCTTACCCTTTTCGGGTGTGGTGGAGAGGGCAGTGAAGGGGCGCCCGGAAGCTCAACAAGCGTTTCACCTGGTGCTCAAAGCGCGACGCTGTCTGCTCAAAATGCGACTTACTCAACCGGGTATGCCGAATCATTCGAGGTTGATCTATCGTCAAAGGTCTTTTCATCAACCGGGGGGGGCTTTGAGCTTAGCCAAGTCGAGGTCTTGTCGAGAGATGAGAGCTGCCAAGTAGAAAGCATGACGGAAACAGGGTTTGTTATTCTGGCCTCTGCTCCCAAGGTGTGTAACTATCGATATCATGTGAGCCCTAAAACATCGTCGCCAATGAGCCAACAGTCTGAAGCTCCAACTCGAATGAGTGATAATAGTCGCTCAGAGGGTTCGACTTCCGCAGTTACGCGCGTTGCGGTAAGTAGTGATCCTAGTTCAACCGAACTGGTTCCAATAAGTGCAACAACACTGGTTGATGAAGAGGTAAGTGTTTTACTGAAGACCGAACTGGATAAAGTCGGCTTTAAGTTAAGTGACGAGTTTGAACTAACGGACGCAACACTGCCGTACGACCGCTCTAGCTCCGTTCAAATAAATGCGACAGATAAGCAGGTCTTGGACTATACTCCGCCGCCAGGTTTTACCGGTATTGACCGTGTGCTGTATACCTTAGAAGATTCAGAGAATGGCCTTGTATTGATGGGCGTTTTAGATATTGCTGTGGGTTATGAAGCAAACCAAGGTTTCACGATCGATGACAATATAGAGTACCCAGAGGTTGTGGAGGTATTCACCAGCACAGAAATCGATATCAGTGACTTTGTGTCATCGGACGATGGTGATGATTATCAATTAGTGTACGTTGAAACATTCGAGGCAGAGGCCACACCCAAAGACCCATTAGATAGCACAAATAAAATCATTGTCTTTCAAGCGTCACAGGCTGGCTACCATTATATAAGTTTTGCGGTTCGTGATCACAAGGGTGTTTATGATATGGGTTTGATTCGTGTTGCAGTGACCGATCCTAATCAGTCCGCTAAATGGGGTGATATTTCTCACTTGTTAGATGTGTATACCGCACCACTAACGGCATTAGATGCGGTGGGTCAGGACGTTCCTTATGACAGGAAGCTCACCGATAATGAGTATAGTCCAGCCATTGATATGGCGGGGTTTCGTCATCCATCAGCTGTCTCATACTGTGACACCATTGGCGCAGCGTTGCCGACGGTTGAGCAACTGACGAAGATGGGCGAAGATACCGATGTCCAACAGTTACATAACTGGCCTACGCAAGCAAAATATCTTGCTTATGACGACGTCGCTAGTGAGCCTAAGGTTGTTGAACTCAGCGATGACAGCACCAGTACTGGCACGGTCGAGCCCGCATCGGCTTACTATGTAACCTGTGTTAAGCAAGGTTTAATTAATGTGTTGCCCGAATCAAGCACGCAAGCTGTTGCGGATGGGGTTGAT
>NZ_AJZD02000012.1 GCF_000272105.2 Vibrio splendidus 12E03 | reverse complement strand
TTTGACGAAGATATACACCTATTATCATTTTTGGAAGTTATAGCTAACGATGTTGATCTTATAATCGTAAATGTTGAAGCTTGGATTGTACTGAATTTAAATTAAGTGACCTATTATATGCATGTTGTGAAAAATAAACGTTATATAAGTTCAATAGAAGAACTGTATGAAATAGTCGATTCGCTAATTGCTGAGTGTAGTGGACATCGTGGTTTAATTTACAACGTGTGTGATTATGAAAATAATAACCTGATGCCAAGCTTAGGCCGTTCCAATCGTAAGAACATTCGCCGTGTCGAACAAGAGCTTCTCTCGACCGTGAGAGTTTATGGCGGGCATTCGTTGAGTGCACACGAGATAAACGATTGGTTACTGATGTGTTTAGCAAAGAAACAGGGGTTTCCAACCCGTTTACTTGAATGGACAGATAACCTGATTAATGCGCTGTGGTCTGTATGTCATAGCCAAAGTAAAGACTGTCTCAATATTATCAAAGCTATTGATTATCATAAGGTTAGTGTTTTTAACTCACCATGTGACCTCAATCGAACTCAGATATTCAATGTGGCTGATTGTGATCAGCAAGAGCCACGCAAGGACAAGTGGTATTCCATTCACCCATTTAAGGAAGGTGGCAATGATGCCATTCAGCCTTTGTACGATGAGAAAGAATATTCAAACGGTCTAGTGTCCGTTCATATTCTTCCATCAGTGAAAGTAAACCTGATAAAGGAGTTAATATCCATGAATGTTTTAAATGAACCGACAGAGTATGTCGAAGAGAAACTAACGGATTTAAAAAAAGAAGCACATGCAGATAACAACCAAGTCATAAATAAAGGTGACGGCAATATCGAATTGCAAGTGAATACTCATGATCGTCAACTTGAACAGTATGGTCGCAAATATCATCAAGACTTTGATTTCGACTAAAGGCTAATACGTTATAATTTAATTATACCTCTTATATCGTGAGTGAAAAGTTGAGTAAATAAAATTAGAACACTAATTAATTTATAAAAAGATGAAATCTGTGAGCTTAGAGATTGTTTATAACCTAACTCGAAGTTAGAGTGATGAATCTTGTTATCAAGTTGTTAAGCTCTCGCAGATCTAGTTTAAACACTCTAATAAAAAAGTGGCGCAAAGCTACTGAAATTTAAACCAATAACGAAAACATAAAGGATTCTGGAATATGAATATGCAAACCAATGCAGCGACATTCGTGCTGGAAAACCAAGTCGACACCGCCTTTTTACAGTCTTTTAGTGATGCATGGAATAACCATGATATTGAAGCGCTAATGTCGTTTATGACCGAAGACTGTGTCTTCCACACCGTGGCTGGAGAAGGCGAACTTGGAAACACTATCGAAGGGTACGAAGCCGTTCGCAATAGCTTTGAATTGGTTTGGCAGAACTTTCCAGATGCAGCTTGGAGCGACCCTGTCCACTTTGTGTGTGGTGACCGCGCGGTAAGTGAATCAACGTTCTCTGCGACTAACCCTGATGGCACTGTCATTGAAGCTCGTATGGTTGATGTGTTTACTCTGAAAGAGGGAAAAATCAGCGTAAAAAATGCCTTCCGTAAAACAAGACCTCTGTTGACTCCTAACAACACTCCCAAGAGCTAGACACGAAACCACAACCCGTTCACGTGTTATGACTAGGAGAGTCGAATTATGAGTTTAGTAATGGAACAACCGGCAGCCGATGTGCCGCCAAAGGTGACAAGCACCCAAGCACAAGAAAGTACCCAAGCAAAAGATAAATACGATCCAAAATACGATCCACTTAAAGACAAGAGCCCAGGTCACGGTAAGGAATACGCCCCGACTTATTGGGTAGATACCGCAGGCGTACCACCTGAAGATGATGGCCCAATCACGTCAGACATGGATGTCGATGTGGCTATTATCGGTTCAGGCTACACAGGCCTAAGCACTGCGATACACCTTGCTGAAATGTACGGTATTAAAGCGACAGTGATTGAAGCCAACCGTTTGAGTTGGGGCTGCAGCACCCGAAATGGTGGTCAGGCACAGTGTGCTTCAGGACGTTTGAAGCGTTCCCAGTGGATTGAACGCTGGGGACTGGAAACCGCGCTAAAAATGCACCGCGAATGCATCGATGGCATGAACACGTTTAAGTCTCTAATCAAAGACATTGATTGTGACCCACAACCGGGCGGCCACTTATACGTCGCTCACCGTCCAAAAGTGATGGCAACCCTAGAGAAAGAAGCCAAGTTGCTGCGTGACACGTTCGATTACGATGCGCAGATCTTAGATGCGGAAACCGTAAAACGTGATTACGTTGGTGATCAAGAAGCGGCAGGCGCAATGCATGAGCCAGAAGGTATTGGCATCCATGCAGGGAAACTGGCGTTTGGTTATCTAAGAAAGGCGAGAGCACTCGGTGTAAAAGTTCACCCAGCAAGCCCTGTGATGGGTTGGGAAACACGTAATGGTGTGCATTACCTAAAAACACCAGGTGGTGTGGTTAAGGCTCGTTCTGTCGGTGTTTGTACTGGTGGGTATACCAGCCAAAGTTTGCATTCAGAGCTTAAGAATCGCCTATTACCCGTACTTTCTAACTCGATGGTGACACGTCCGTTAACTCAAGACGAAATCGCCGCGTGTAACTTCAAAACCAATCAGGTGATTACTGACACCAGAATTTTGCGTCATTACTACCGTTTGTTACCCGATAACCGAGTGCAGATCGGTACACGCAGTGCCATCAGTGGCAAGAATGCACCTGAAAAGAAATACGAAGACATGTTGAGAGCGGATTTAACCCGAAAATTCCCTTCTCTCGATCAGATCAAAATCGATTATTCATGGTGGGGGTGGGTGGATGTTAGCCACGACATGATGCCAAGAATCTATCAGCCGAATCCAAAGCAATCCATATTCTACGCACTAGGGTATGGCGGCAATGGTGTGATGTACTCCGCTCAAGCAGGCAAGCGCCTCGCTCAGTGGATCGCAGGTGAAGGTCATAAGCTTGACTTGCCAATATTTGAATCAAAACTTCCGTTCCCCAACGTGAGGGAAGTGGTGGAATCTGAGATGTTTGCACCATTTCGAAGAGTAGGGCAACAGTTCCTTTATCAGTGGTATTCGTTAAAGGATGAAGTGCTTTAGCTACTCGAACATTGTTTCCAAAATAGGGAAATAGAACTACGACCAGGAAAGTTGTACCAGGTCACCTTGTGAGCAAAGTACAGGCAGGAAGTCTGTATGATAGGAAAGGTTAAGACTATGAAATTGATTAAAAATAAAATTATTGCTGGCGTCACAATTGTAGCAACAGCGATGCTATCTCATACCGCGGCAGCAGCAAATTTTAAAATGGCTATCGGCGATGCTGCTGGTGGTACTCAGTGGGAATTAGCGACCTCATTCTCTGAATTGATGGAGCAAAAAACAGACGGTAAAGTCAAAATCGACCTGTTCCCGAATGGTCAATTGGGCAACGAGCAAGACACCGTCAACGACGCGGCAATCGGTCTTCTCGACTTCTCAGTATTGGCGATCAACAACGTGACGCCTTTCTCTCCAACGGTTGGTCTATTGACCATGCCTTATGTCATTCAAAGTGCAGAAGAAGCGGTGCTATTAACTCAAGGTCAAGTGGGTCAAGACCTTGTCGATAACACCATTCGTGATGCAGGCGTTCGTATCGTTGGTTGGGCTTATTCTGGTTTTAGGGTTCTGACTAACTCTAAAAAATCAGTGGCTTCACCAGCGGATCTAAAAGGACTAGTGATTCGTGTTCCTCGTAACGAAATCATGATTGCTTCTTACCAAGCATGGGGCGTAAACCCAACACCAATGGCATGGTCAGAAACATTTACTGGCCTGCAGCAAGGTGTGGTTGATGGTCAAGACAACCCATATATCACTGTGCATGCGATGAAGTTCAATGAAGTACAAAAGTACGTCACAAACCTTCGTTATATCTTCTCACTTGAGCCGCTTATCGTCAGTGAAACAGTCTTCCAACAACAGACGCCTGAAATGCAAAAGATCATTCTTGAAGCGGGTCAGGAAGCGACAGAGCACAGCTTTGCATACTTAGAAAATACTGAAAACAAGATCCGTGAAGAACTGCAAGTAAAAGGCATGGTATTCACAGACCCAGCAGACAACGAGCAAGAGTGGATCAACAAGGTGACTAAGTCAGTTTGGCCTAAGTTCTACTCAAGCATTGGGGGCAAAGACAAGCTAGACGACGTTCTTGAGTTACTAGGTAGAAAGTAACGATTAGATTCGCCCTATCAGCTGCTCTCTGCTACTTAAACACCTAGCAATAGAACAGTGAGATAGGGCATTTACATGGCTTTACTCGTTGATCTGTTCTGTACCTGATCTTTTTAGGACCGTGAGCGACTGGTTGTCATGTGGAAATCAACATTGGAGGTTATATGTCAGTCGCTAAAACAATAAAAAAGCACTTAAACAACATTGAGGAATATACGTGTTGTCTGCTGCTCGCAAGCTTTGTCCTATTGCTGTTCACACAAATTCTTACTCGCCAGTTCTTTGATTACTCTATCCCTTGGGGGGATGAGGTCGCTACTTACATGTTCGTTTGGTTTGCCTATCTAGGGGCTGTTGTGGCGGCCAAGATGTCGGCGCACAACCGAGTGAGCTTTCACTTTAAATTCTTTCCGCCAATCGTGCAGACCGTGAGTGAAACCATCGCTGACTTCTTATGGCTCTGTTTCAACGGCTACTTCGTTTACCTCAGCTACGACTTCGTGTTCAACAAAATGAATCTATTTTGGAAGTCTCAGACTACAGGTATCCCGATGAAGTACTTCTACATGATTTTACCTATCGCGTTTTCACTGATGATGATTCGAATTATCTGGAATAATTATGAGCGTTTATTCAAAGGCGCAACCAACGAAGATCCAGAAGTCAAAGAGCTGCGCAAAATGACGGCACAAAAGTCTGCGCAATAGTCATCACAGAGAATAGTCGTAATAGAGAGATGTAATAATGGAATCCTATTTAACTCTAATTTTATTTGGTGGCTTTTTAACGCTTTTAATCCTAGGCGCACCAATCACAGTATCACTGGCCGGCGCTTCGATGGCGGCCTATATGTTGCTCGATAAAAATCCCATCGCTTTAGTACAAATCGCGTTTACCTCGGTGGGTAACTTCCCATTAATGGCGCTGCCAGCCTTTGTTCTTGCGGGTGCTTTAATGGAGGCAGCGGGTATCTCCAAACGTCTGGTGGATATCGCTGAAAGCTTAGCTGGGCCCGTAACTGGCGGGCTTGGCGCGGCAACGGTAATGGCATGTCTTTTCTTTGGTGCTATTTCGGGTTCTGGCCCTGCAACCACCGCCGCGGTAGGCATGTTAATGGTGCCTGCGATGGTGAAGCGTGACTACGATAAGAGCTACGCATCGGCAGTTACAGCTGCATCTGGTGGGTTGGGTATTATCATCCCGCCATCTATTCCTTTGGTTATCTTTGGTATCTCTGCAATGGGCTTAATGGCGCCACCGGAAGCCATTGCTCGACACGGCCAGTTTGCTTCTCTGTCGATTCCAAAGCTGTTTGTCGCTGGGGTTGTACCAGGCTTCATCATGGCATCGACGCTGGTGGTAACCAACTACTTCATTGCTAAGCGAGAAGGCTATAAAGGGCTGACCGAAACGTGGTCGTTTGGTGATGTAAGGCACTACTTGCGACGTGGATTATGGTCGATATTAGCGCCGTTCTTGATTCTTGGCGGTATCTACAGCGGCATGTTCACACCAACAGAATCAGCGGTTGTGGCGATTTTCTATTCGCTGTTTGTGGGTGTGTTTATCCACCGAGAGTTATCTTTCAAAAGCGTGATGAAATCTTTGTCGACCACCACGTGGATCACTGGCCGCGTATTGTTAATCCTCTTTGCTGCCACCGTGTTTGGACGCTTGTTGATTGAGCAAAAAATCCCAGTTGTTGTGGCGGAATCACTACTCAGTTTCACCGACAACATGTACATGGTGTGGGCTCTGACGATTACCTTGCTGCTGTTCATCGGCATGTTTATGGAAACCTTGGCGGCGATCATGATTATTGTGCCAGTGCTGCTACCAATCATGTACATGTTGGGCGCGGATCCAACTCACGTGGGCATTGTGGTGGTGTGTACCTTATCGATAGGCTTTGCAACGCCGCCGCTCGGCGAAAACATCTTTGTCGCCTCGGGGATCGGTGGCTCAACGGTTGAGCAAATCACCGCGAAAATCCATCCCTTTGTTCTTGCTTCTGTTGTGGGCGTGTTTGTTATCGCTTTCTTCCCACAAATTACGCTTTGGCTTCCGTCCTTAGTGGGCTATTAGGAGAGATAACCATGAATTTATCCAGAATCATCCTCATTGGCTGCGCCGTGTTTGCTGTTGTGAGTGGCATTGGTTTACGTGCCGAACATTCAGAAACCATGGAAGAAAATAAGCCAGTTAATGTGCTCGATATTTCTGAACCACACGTTGTCAGTGACGCAGAAAGAAGAGCCAAAACTCTCCTTGCTAAAGCGGTGGTCCATGTTCAAAAGGATGGCGATGAAAGCGTTAAAGACTTTATGAGTGACCCTGAATATATCGATGGTGAGCTATATGTGTTTGCTTTGGGCATCGATGGCCAATTCCTTGCCAGTGGCGGATCTTCGATGGTGCTGGTTGGTGACAGTGTGTTGGACACGCAAGACGTTTACGGCAATCCTTTTTTCCGAGAAATGATCACCAAAGCGGTACACAACGGTTTTGGTGAAGTGAAGTATCACTGGACTAATCCGACTGATCGTATGGGTGAGCCGAAAACGACTTTCTTTGAGCGTGTGGGCGATGTGATTGTCGCTGTGGGTTATTACCCAGAACGTTCGAGTGCTGCTGAGGCTAAGAATTTATTGGCGAGAGCGATGACCGCGATAGTGGAGTCAGAACAAGAGAGTTTAACGGAGTTCAATGACGCCGAAGGAAGTTTTGTAGAAGGAGACCTGTATGTGTTTGTGATGGATATGAACTCTGGGAAACTGCTGGCGCACGGGGTTTCTCCTGAGCTTGTCGGGCGTTCACACAACGAAATTCTAAGCCCTGACGACAAGCCAATTCTCACGGAGATGTTGAACCTTGCGAAAGAAAACGGCCGAGGTGTTTACACCTACCGATGGTTAAACCCGCTGTCGAGCAAAGTGGAAACCAAGCACACTTACTATCGAGTGATCGACAATAAGTTGGTTGGAGTGGGTTATTACACAAATTCAAACAACACGTAAACGTGTTTCTACTGAACCCTCAACCCAGTTAAATAAAGGGCTGGGGGCTCGAAATACCGGTTTGTGTAAAAAAGCGATTTAGTAAAATTCACAGTGTGTAATTTTTGTTGTGAAATTGTTTCAAAAATACAAGTAGTATGAAAAACATGGAAACCACACAGTAAAGAACAATTTTGAAAAGGGTCTATTGGGATGTTTGACCTAAATGAAATTTAAAGCCGTACGAGGGATAGACTATGAATATGCTGACACTAGACAAAACAGAACTTCACAGAAACCATTCAACATTTATTGCTGAAGCTGTCTTTGCCGTCGAGATGGTGAAAGCAGACAAGCAACTCGAAAAACAAAAAATGGCGAAACAGCTGCTTGATACTCTATTTCCTCTAGAGACTGGTTCACATGAAGATGTAGTGAGCTACGAGATTGATTACCGACATGTTCAGGTTTATTTCAAAAACGGTGAACACACCGGCCTGAAACGCGCTAAGCATTTTGTAGCTTACACTGGTGACAAGTCTAAGCCTTCAGCAATCCTATTCCGCGATGAAAGTGGTACACACGTTGAAGTGACAATCGGCGCTCGTAAAGGCACTGGCCGTCTGGAGTTAGTTGATATTCAAGATATCCAATTAGAGACGTGCACCACGTTTGGCCAAACTGAGGCTAGCCGTTCTTCAGGTATTCGTCACTGGGTGAGCTTAGTAAAAGGCGATGAAAGCGGCCGTCCGAATGCATCAAGTGAAGACAAAGAGTTCACGGCGAAGAATGGCGAAGACTACAACCTAGGTTTTTGCTTCGCGATCTAATGTGCTGTCTTTGAAATGTGAAGTGCTGCTCTGCTAGACGCAGCACTGACATCCTAACACTGATTTCTCTTTTACCTTTGGTAATTTCCCCGCCCCTATAGCGGGGCTTTTTTATTAGAGCTATAAATAAATTGGGTGGTTAGTAAAATTATCTGTAGAAACTTTGAATGATATTTTACGGTGCGTTATTTTAATTTAATGCGCTGTATTTAAAGGTTTTTATTTGTTTATTTTATTCTGTTTTTATTGTCTCAACTATCATGATTGACGGTGCTTTGGGTGACTATTGAGCAAAAACTCAGTCAAAATGCTTCGTGCTGTGCTATTATGCGCGTCCTGGGATTGAGCCAGTAAGTCCATTTATCACCTTGCTCGGTGGTTTTTATCACGTTTTATTTTTGTGAAATGGCGAGCTAATCAAGTAGTAGTTGGATATGGAGAGCGTCCTTATATTCGTTGATTCGGATATGCGAACATCATAATTTATGAGTTTTAAATCAAAAAAATACAGTATTGATTCTACTGACTATCAAGTTGGTCAAGATAACGTCAGTAAATGGGGCATGGATGTCCATAACACAGTCTTCGTAGCCTCAGTAGGCTTATCTCTTCTTTTTATCATCACTCTTCTTGCTCTTCCTCCTGCAGATGCCAAAGCTGCGATTGATTCTATCAAGGGTGCTGTTTTATCTAAGTTTGACTTCCTCTTTATGTGGGGAGCCAACATCATGTTAGTTTTTGCCGTTATTCTTGCATTCTCACCTTTGGGTAAAGTTCGCTTAGGTGGCGAAGACGCGACTGCGGATTATTCAATGTCATCTTGGATTGCGATGCTATTCGCAGCAGGCATGGGTATTGGACTTATTTTCTGGGGTGTTGCAGAGCCAACGGCGTTCTTCACCAACTGGTTCGGAACGCCACTCGATGCAGAACCTTTCACAGAAGCTGGCCGTGAATTGGCACTGGGTGCGACCTTATTCCACTGGGGTTTCCATGCTTGGGCTATCTATGGCATGACGGCACTTTGCCTTGCGTATTTTGTTTACAACAAAGGCTTACCGCTATCAATGCGTTCCGTGTTCTACCCAATTCTGGGTGAACGAGTATGGGGCAAAACCGGTGATGTGATCGACGTACTTACTGTACTGGTTACGTTGTTTGGTCTTGCGACCTCATTAGGCTTAGGTGGTACACAAGCAGCAAGTGGTATCAGCCACGTGTTTGGCTTGGAAAACAACATCTTCCTTCAGCAATCGATCATCGTTCTGATCATGGGCTTAGCGATCATCTCCGTTCTACGTGGTATGGACGGTGGTGTTAAGTTCCTTAGTAACTTGAACATGGTTATTGCGTTCGTATTCCTTGGTCTTATCGCTGTTCTGAACTTCACAACTGTGCTTGATTCTGTGGCGACTGCGGTAACGGGTTATGTGAAAAACATCGTTGCATTGAGCCAAAGTTCTGGTCGAGAAGACACAACATGGCTACATGGTTGGACTGTGTTCTACTGGGCATGGTGGGTTGCGTATGCACCTTTCTTCGGTATGTTTGTAGCGCGTATTTCTAAAGGCCGTACGGTTCGCGAATTCTTACTTTGTGTACTGATTATCCCAACATTGGTAACGTCAGCTTGGATGTCGATCTTCGGTGGCGTGGCAATCGAGCAAGTAATTAACCATGTGGGACAACTTGGCCTCGACCAAGGCATCACAGACGTATCTCTAAGCTTGTTCTACATGCTAGATGCTTACTCGTTCGGTAGCATTCTGTCAGTTCTCGCTGTCGCACTGATCATTGTGTTCTTCGTTACAACGCTAGACTCAGGCTCTATCGTTATCGATGGCATGACGGCGGGTGGTAAGCTTGAAGTTCCTGTTAAACAGAAAGTGGTTTGGGCGGTTATCTCAGGTGCTATCGCAATGGTAATGCTGTGGATTGGTGGTACTCAATCTATCCAAGCTCTGCAATCGATCACGATCATTGCTGCATTGCCGTTTACGATCATTCTTCTGATTGGTTGTTTCAGCTTGTTGAAAGGTCTACTGACTGAAGTAGATAAAGGACAAGCAAGCGTTAGCGAAACGGCTAACTAAAGAAACCAAGCAGGGAGTTAGTGAATGACTCCTCGCTAAGCGTGATTTCAAAGCTCTCTTGCACAGTGTGCAAGGGAGCTTTTTTATGCCCAAGAAGAAATTAGAGATAAGCAGAAAAGACAAAAAAAAAGCCATAAGTGAATCGTCACTTGTGGCTCTTTTTTAGCTTTAGGGATTAGTTCTAGGGAACTAGGTACTAGCTTAAGCGTTTAATTCGTGCTGAATTACGTAATCCAAAGCACCGACTACCGCAGCAACTTGAGCGTCATTACACTCTTCGTCTGTCACTTTGTCGCTGTCCGGGTAAACTTCAGTGGTTGTGCCGTACTTACAATCAGTCACACCACCACATAAGCCAAGCTTCTTCATTGGGTAGTTAATCACACCATGTTGAGTAACTTCAGAACCAATGATCTTGCCGTCTGCATCTGCTGGCGCAATGTGCGTTACTTTTTCAACTGAAGCAATTACCGCCGCTTGGAATTCAGGCTGCGGATTCTCAGTATCACCAACTGTGTAGAAACCGTCTGGGATCATGCCTTCGATGTATTCAATACCATCACGTGCAGCGAGTGCAGGGCGGAATTCCGTTTCATCAGAATCCGTCGTTTCGTGTAGATCAACGTGAACCAGTACCTCTGGCAGAGACGCCACTAACGCACGCAGGTTTGCTGATTCTTCAGCTGGTGTACCGTCATAGAAAGAACGGTTTGGATCAACAGCATTTGGGTTCCAACGGTTGATGACTTCGTAACCCCAAGGGCTCACACAAGGTGCAACCACTATGTTGAAATGTGCTGCGTATTTCTCTGCTTGGGTCGCTGCGAATTTGATAGCGCCATGTACACCACTGGTTTCGTAACCGTGAACGCCACCTGTAACAAGAATGGTTGGCTTTGACTCATCCCAGTTTTTGCTCTTAATTGCGAAAAGTGGGAATCGAGCTTCGTCGTAGCTCAGTGCACCGTATTGTTCGATATCAAAACGGTCTGCAAGTGCTTTAATCTTTGGCACAACTTCTTGTTGGTATTCACGCTTAACCGTTCTTTGAGCTAACCATGCTTCACGTTCTGCTTGTTGCCACTTTTGTCCTGGCTTACCAATTGGGTAGGTAGATTCACTTTTCATCTATACTTTTTCTTTTATGTTCGTGAAAGATTAAGACAGATTATTCCTGTCTAACAGAGACAGCAATAGAAAACACAACTTGTGACTTTATTTTTTACAGACTCATAACTTTGATGAGTGAATTGATGATGTTACATTTCATCGATGGTTCAATCCTTTATAAAGAGACAATAAAATGGCTGGAGCAAGTTTATTAACACTGCTAGATGACATTGCAACCGTGTTGGATGATGTCGCACTGATGTCTAAGGTGGCAGCTAAAAAACCGCAGGCGTATTGGGTGACGATTTAGCCCTTAACGCTCAGCAGGTATCAGGTGTTTCTGCTGAAAGAGAAATCCCAGTGGTATGGGCGGTCGCAAAAGGTTCATTTAAAAATAAGCTGATTTTGGTTCCGGCGGCATTATTGATCAGTGCGTTCATCCCTTGGTTGATCATGCCACTACTCGTGATTGGTGGTCTGTTTCTTTGTTTTGAAGGGGCGGAGAAAATCTTAGAGAAGCTCTTTCCTCATGCTCATCAACATGACGAGAAGGAAGAGGATACGAGTACTGGCGAATCCATAGAGGAATATGAGAAGAGAAAGGTCTCAGGCGCGATTCGTACCGACTTCATATTATCTGCGGAAATCATTGTGATTGCGCTAGGTACCGTAACGGGTACAAGTATCCTTACTCAGATTCTTGTCGTGAGTGTGATAGCCGTTGTGATGACGATTGGTGTTTATGGCTTAGTAGCAGGGATCGTTAAGTTGGATGATTTAGGCTTCTATCTGCAGCGAACATCGAATGGTAGTGGCATTAAAACCCGTTTGGGTAATGGGTTAGTCGCCTTTGCACCAAAGCTGATGAAGATGCTTGCTGTGGTCGGTACAGCTGCGATGTTCTTGGTTGGTGGCGGTATTGTGGTGCACAACGTTCCTGCGATTCACCATTTAATTGAACCGATTATTATGGATTTTAGTGGACATACGATTGCGACAGCGGTGGTACCGACGCTATTAAACGGTGTGATTGGGGTTTTAGCTGGCTTGATTGTCGTTGCTGTTTGGACTGCGATTGGAAAAATACGCGGTAAGTAATCGTTCATTATTATTTATAATAAGACAGTCTTTCATCGAAACAAAAAAGGGTCACCATAATTATTATGGTGACCCTTTTCGTTAAATGGAGGGCGTTTATTTAACAGCCCAAGCGCTTATTTTACAGACCAAGCAATCGTCTCGCCGCCACGGATTGGTACAACGATGTCTGAACCGAAAGGCATCGTTTCAGCAACATTCCATTCTTCTTTAACAAGAGTGATGGTGTCTGCATTACGTGGCATGCCGTAGAAATCCGGACCATTGTGGCTCGCGAACGCTTCTAGGTTCTCAATCTTGCCTTCTAAATCGAATACTTCAGCGTACAGTTCAACCGCAGCGTGTGCTGTGTAAGAACCTGCACAACCACATGCTGACTCTTTAGCACCTTTTGCGTGTGGCGCAGAGTCTGTACCCAAGAAGAACTTCTTGCTACCGCTTGTTGCCGCTTCGATAAGTGCTAACTGGTGTGTGTTGCGCTTAAGGATAGGTAGGCAGTAGAAATGTGGCTTAATGCCGCCAACCAACATGTGGTTGCGGTTATAAAGCAAGTGGTGAGCTGTGATGGTTGCCGCTACGTTCTCGTTAGCGTTCTTAACGAAAGTCGCTGCATCTGCAGTCGTGATGTGCTCTAGAACGATCTTGAGGTTAGGGAAGTCGTTAACAATCGGTGCTAGAACCGTGTCTAGGAACTCTTTTTCACGGTCAAAGATATCAACATCGTGAGCCGTTACTTCACCGTGTACAAGCAGCAACATACCCACTTCTTGCATCGCTTCTAACACGTGGTAAATCTTTTGAGCTGAAGTTACGCCTGAATCCGAGTTTGTCGTCGCGCCAGCAGGGTATAGCTTCGCCGCTACAACAGCGCCAGATTCTTTCGCTTTGCGAATTTCGTCAGGTGTTGTGTTGTCTGTTAGGTAAAGTGCCATTAGAGGCTGGAACTGTTCACTTGGCTGCTCTGCCATGATGCGTTCACGGTAAGCAAGAGCCATTTCGGTATCGGTTACCGGTGGGATGGTGTTTGGCATGATTAACGCTCGACCATTGTAGCGGCTGATATCGCGGACTGTATCTTTTAATACTTCGCCATCGCGTAGATGAACGTGCCAGTCGTCAGGACGAGTAATCGTAAGTTGTGTCATTGAAGGCTCCCACCATTTGAAGTGTTATGTAGTTGGAGCCTAAACTCAGCGAAATCTGTGAAAGCAATCGCTTACGTTTAGGCGACAGGATGATAGTGGAAAAGCACTTTCATTTCATCCTATTTTTAACTCTTCAGGGTTAGGAGCTTGTTTTTATGGATATTTTATTCGGTATCTATTTGTTAATAAGGGTTAGCGGGTGGCTACCCACAGACCATGGATCATTCCTGGAACCCAGAAGAAGAAAGTAAGAATGATATTAATCACCAGATCTTTCCCGGCGCCGCGAGCGAAGAACACGCCAACAGGCGGAAGCAGTACACATAAAATGATAATGACGAGTTTGTTCATGATAAATCCTTTTTATTCAATGAAGGTTCAATGCGATAACCGTGTTCAAATTATAGAACGTATGGAGAGTGTTACTGCATTGCTGCCTTAATGTATCAAAATAGAAAGCTAAACATCTCAAGATAATAGCTTAGTATCAAGTGTTTAGTAGCTGCCAGTTTATCTATTTATAACCATTTGTTAGCATTGGGACAAACAACAAAACATTGGAATCGTTATGTCGCAGCTACCGTCAGATCAAAAGGCTTTAGAGCAAGTGCCTTCTCTATCTCAAATCAATGTATTTCCCGTGAAATCTGTGGGCGGGATCGCGCTCTCTTCTGCTTGGGTCGAAAAACAAGGTCTAACTTTTGACAGGCGTTTCATGCTGGCGTTGGCAGACGGTTCAATGGTTACAGCGCGCAAGTACCCGAAGATGGTTAAGGTCTCTTCAAGTTTGCAGCCAGACGGTTTGATTTTTACTTATGAAGGTAAAGAGCCACTGCGTCTGAAATATGCAAACTTCAAGATGCAAGAAGTGCCAGCAACGGTGTGGAAAGACAGCTTTACAGCGTATACCACCAACGACGAGGCGGATGATTGGTTCAGTGACGTGTTGGGTGTTCGTGTTGAGTTACTGTTCTCTGGCGAGCAATCAAATCGTGTCCGAGAAAAGCTTGGTCAGAATGTAAGCTTCGCTGATGGCTATCCAATGTTGGTGATCAGCCAAGCCTCTCTAGATGAGCTCAATCGCCGCAGCCCTGAAGTCCATTCAATGGATCAGTTCCGCACCAATTTTGTTGTTTCAAATACAGCAGCCTTTGCCGAAGATAGCTGGAAGCGTATCCGAATTGGTGAGGTTGAATTCGAAGCGGTGAAGCCTTGTGAGCGCTGTATCCTAACGACAGTAGATGTTGAGAGCGGCGAATTCAGAGCGACAAAAGAGCCTCTTAATACCTTCTCTACATTCAGAGCGAATGAGCGTGGTGGCGTATTCTTTGGTCAAAACCTTGTGGCAAAAAACGAGGGTTTGATTAAAGCGGGTGACGTGGTTGAAGTTCTCGAAACCAAAGAGAAAGAGCATTATGAAGACACATGGGTGGAGTCGCTGCACTTAACCTGTGTTGAACGTGAAGAGATCGCTCGCGACTTTACAACGTTTTGGCTAGAACCAGCGAAAGAGAACCACTCACTACCAAGTTACCAGCCTGGGCAGCATCTACCGATTGAGATGGTGATTGATGGCGAGAAGGTTTCTCGTCGTTACACGTTATCTTCTAGCCCATCACGCGCAGGCCGTTTGGCGATTTCTGTAAAGCGAGTGGACGATGGTCAAATTTCAAACTGGCTCAATGACCATTTCCAAGTAGGTGACACTCTTGTTGCTCAAAACCCAGACGGTGCTTTTTATCTAGAACAAAATCCAACGCACCCTTTACTACTTTTATCTGCAGGTAGCGGCATCACGCCAATGCTGTCGATGCTTCGTTACTTAGCAGACCATGATCAAATTGATGATGTGGTGTTCTATCACCAATGCAGCAGTGAAGAAGATATCCCTTATCAAGCAGAGATTGATAAGATCGCTCACGAACATTCTGGGTTGCGCGTGATTTATTCGTTAAGCCAGCCAACGAAAAAGTGGGATGGTCTATCAGGTCGTTTGAGCGTGTCTCATGTCGCTAAAATTGAAGCGCTTCATAAACGCCAAGCATTCGTGTGTGGCCCTGACGGCTTTATGGATAATGCCAAGAAATTGCTGATTCAAATGGGGCTTAATCCTCAGCATTATCATCAAGAAGCGTTTGGTGTTGCTCAGTCTACCGAAGAGGCGGTGAAGCAGCTGCAGCTAAGTGTCAATGGCTACCTGTTTGAAGGTAATAACCAATCAACCCTGCTAGAGCAAGCTGAGTCGGCCGGTGTGTCTATTGCTTCAAGCTGCCGTGCTGGTTTCTGTGGCGCTTGTAAAGTGACCCTTGAGTCAGGACAAGTTCATCAACCGGATGTACCAGCATTGCAAGAGCATGAACGTAATATGGGTCAGATACTGGCGTGTTGCAGTGTTCCGCAAACTGATATCGAAGTAGTGGATTAACGACGCGTAGGTCATAAGGAAAAGCACGAAATAAAAAAGGCCGGAAGTTCGTTAAATGAACATCCGGCCTTTTAGATCCTGAGACTAATTCAGATAATTAATCGTAGATCGTTGGGATTGGTTGACGCTTGTGTTGTGTTGCTTTGTAGATGCCCACTAAGCGGTCAGACACGTCTTGAGGGACTTCTTTGCCTTCAAGGAAATCATCGATTTGGTCGTAAGAAAGGTTCAATGCTGCTTCATCGGCTTTTTGTGGGTCAAGCTCTTCTAGATCAGCGGTTGGCACTTTTTTAACCAGTAGCTCTGGAGCGCCCAGTGTTGCTGCTAGTTCACGAACTTGACGCTTGTTCAGGCCAAATAAAGGCGCTAAATCACATGCACCGTCACCGTGTTTGGTGTAGAAGCCAGTAATGTTTTCCGCTGAGTGGTCAGTACCGATTACAAGGCCGCCAACGTAACCTGCAATTTCGTATTGTGCGATCATGCGAGCACGAGCTTTCACATTGCCTTTCACAAAGTCGATTTTTGCAGAATCTGTTGGTAGTAAGCCTGTGCCTTCTAAAGCCACGTGAGAGGCTGCGTGAAGCCCGTCAACACCCGCTTTAATGTTTACTGAAACTGATTGAGAAGGCTCGATGAAAGACAAAGCGAGCTGTGCTTCGTCTTCATCTTTTTGCTCGCCATAAGGTAGACGAACTGCGATGAATTGATAATCGTTGCTGCCAGACGTCTCATTTAGGCTGTTAACGGCCATTTGCGCTAGGCGACCACAAGTTGTCGAATCCACACCGCCACTGATACCAAGGATCAGAGACTTGCAGCCTGACTGCTGAAGTTTCGTTTTGATAAAGTCCACACGACGAGTCACTTCGAAGTGAGGGTCAATTGAAGGTAGTACGCGCATTTCGTCACGAATTAACTGTTCCATTCGTATTCCTTTCCTGCAAGCAAATTAAAAATCTAGTGTTATCATACCTAAATCATCCGATTTAAAAACCTCTTTGCACAAGCTTAGAAAGAGAAGGCAGTAATTAATAATGGAAAAAATAGCCATTTTCGGTAGTGCGTTTAATCCACCGAGCTTAGGGCACAAAAGTGTGATTGATTCGTTGGCTCACTTTGACAAAATTCTACTCGTTCCAAGTATTGCCCATGCTTGGGGAAAAGAGATGCTAGACTTTGATACGAGATGTCAGTTAGTTAACGCATTTATTAGCGATCTTTCACTGGAGCAAGTGGAGCTTTCTTTGATCGAAAAGAGCCTATTTACCCCAGGTGAAAGCGTGACGACTTATGCGGTGCTCAGTGAACTTCAAAAGTTACATCGTGACGCTGAACTGACGTTTGTTATTGGCCCAGATAACTTCTTTAAGTTCTCATCTTTCTATAAATCAGATGAGATTACCGAGCAGTGGTCTGTAATGGCTTGCCCTGAAAAAGTGAAAATTCGCAGCACAGACATACGTAATGCACTGATAAGTGGAAGCGATGTGGCAAAACTGAGTACAAAGTCAGTTACAAAGATGTTGCAAGATAGTGGACTGTATCAGATAATGTAAGTTCACTAATCAAGAGGTCAGAGGACTATGCTAAAGAGCGCGATACCAGCGACGTTGATCATGGCAGCATGCAGTATGCCTGCGTATGCTGAGTGTGATTTTTTTAGCCTAGATTCAATCATGCTGACTTCTGATGAAGATGACAACTGTCTAGATCTTTCTACGAGCATTGAGTCTTTTGGTGAGCGCATGCTGGAAATCACTGGTATGAGTGAAGACGAGGCCGAGAGCACACCAGACTATTGGTCTGACTGGGTACTTCAAAGTAAAGACTCGCCATTGCTGACACAAAGCATTGAGTCAAACTATGTTGGTTTGGGTATGTGGTTTCCAGAAGACCTTGAAGATGAGCAGTATGATATGTCGACAGAAGAGTGGTTGATGAATCATGGCCTTCAATTGAGCATTGGCTTTGGTGATAAAGTAGAAGGGCAACCGCGCATGCGATTTGATTACCGTTGGCATGACTCACGTGACGCCGACCTAATGATGCAAGTTGAATTGCCATTTTAGACAGGCAGATACACAGATAGATTGCTAACTACGTCTAAACAGTAAGAATTAAAAAAGCCGCAAAAACTCAGTTTTTGCGGCTTTTTAGTATCTGGCTTGCTAGTTTAAATACAAACACTCACTTACTGCCAAGCTATAGATCTTCACCAAAAACAAGCATACACAGTTGTTCGAACTCTTCTTCTTTACCTGAGAACAGGTCATCAATCACAAGTGAACGTTTCTGGCCTGACTGCATGCGTTTCTTCGCTTCTCGCATCACCATCACCAGAGTGTGCTCTTGTGGCAGGTTTGAATCATCAATGTTCCATTGATTGAATCGCTGAGAAAGAGCACTTTCGCAAAGCAGTGGTTTAAACGACAACACTTCTTGCTTCAATACAGAAAGCATATCTTTAAACGCTTGTTCCGTATTATTGGCATTGGAAGCGCGAGCTTTGGTTTGTTCTAACTTTTCTAGTAGCGCCGAAGAGAGGTTAGTTTGCGTAATGTAACCCGCTTGTCTTGGGAATGAATCCGTCAAACGAACAGAAAAATCGACGCGGTTAACCTGAGTGTTTGGAAAGTAGGTCAGTGACGTTAGGCAGTCGTATGGAATCCAGACGCTTTGTCCTGGTTCAACGGCATACTCTTGTTTGCCTAACTTAATCAAAACCAAGCCACTTTGAACCGATACAAGGCTATGTTTAAGTACTTTCTTGCGTGGTGTGATCACCAAGTGTGAAAAGTAAGCCGATGTATATTCAATAGCGAAGTTCATAGATAGTACCTTAATTTTGGGGCGTCAAGATTACCGTTAATCTTAAAGAATGCCAACAATAACAGGGGATTTTCAATGTTTCTGGTCTGACCTTGTCAAAAGTATGGGCTCTGTAGCTGCGAGAAGTCAAAACAACGCGTAGAATGAGCCAGCTTTTTATTATATGAATTAAAAAATGACCTCTCCAACCGATCCATATGTTGATATTCGTCCTTACGGCGATGATGAAATTCCAGCGGCACTAAACCGTCTTATTAACGATGAAGAATTTATTAGTGCAATCTTGCACTACCGTTTTTCAAACCATGCGTCTTGGTTCAAAGCATTAATGAGCCCGATTTTGCGTGTGTACTTAAAAATGAAGTGGAGCAAGCTGACTAGCGTTGAATCCATTCAAATTGAAGTGAAAAAGTACTTACGCGATACATTGGCTAAGACTACTAATGGTGTTACATACACTGGCGTAGAGTCACTGGATGCGAATCAAGCTTATTTGTTTGTCTCTAACCATCGTGATATCGCTATGGATCCTGCACTTGTTAACTACGCTCTGCATCAAAATAACCACCAGACTTGTCGTATCGCTATTGGTGACAACCTGCTGAAGAAGCCATGTGCGACTGAACTTATGCGTCTGAACAAAAGCTTCATCGTAAAGCGTTCTTTAAAAGGGCCACGTGAAATGATGAAAGCGCTAGGGCAGTTGTCTTCGTACATTAAGCACTCTCTAGAAACAGGTAACTCTATTTGGATCGCTCAGAAAGAAGGTCGTGCAAAAGACGGCAATGATTTCACAGAGCCAGCAATTCTGAAGATGTTCCATGTTGAAGGGCGTAAGCAAAAAATCGCATTTCCTGAGTACGTGAAATCATTGAAGATCGTTCCTGTGGCTATTTCATACGAAAACGATCCATGTGACACAGCGAAAGCGATAGAGCTTTTTGAAAAAGACGTAAACGGCAGTTACGAAAAAGGTGAGTTTGAAGATATCGAAAGTATCATTCAAGGTATCATCGGTAACAAAGGACGTGTTCATGTCGGTTTCGGTCAAGTTATCGATCAAGATTTTGAAACGCCAGAAGCGCTTGCTGAAGAGATCGATCGTCAGATCCACGATAACTATAAACTGTTTCCAGTAAACTTACTGGCAGCAGAAAAAGAAGACGAGTCGATTACAGCGGCCGTTAAGCAAGAGTTTGAAGCTAAACTATCGAGCTTGCCACAAGGCGCGCGTCAGTACTTGATCGATAGCTACGCGAACCCAGTGAAGAACATTGGTTAACGAGCGTTAGTTAGCTTGCTAGTTGATTAGCAACTTGATTTAATTGAAAAAGGAGCCTTGGGCTCCTTTTTTGTTTCTGAATGGCTACTTGCTGCTGCGATCGAGCATTCACGTATTCGAGCATTAGAGCTTCAGTCTGAATTAGCGAGCGACTGCGCCACCGAGCTCTAGATTGGTTGGCCATATGGTTACAATGTTGCCGCCTAGATAGATGTTGCCTTTAACTGTCATAGTCTCGGGGAATGTTGTAATCCCAGAACCGCCTATATATAAGTCGCCATCAACCACGATCCCGTTGGGTAGCTCGGTTAAAGGAGTGCGGATCACGCTCAGATCGCCTTTCACTCTAAAGCCATTCGGTAGCCTTTCCAGTGGAGTATCGGTGAGGTTAATAAAGCCGCCCACTCTTACACCTCTTGGCCAACTGGTGATTTGGCTGCCAATCAAGTCGACGTAACCTTTTATCTTAACCCTGCTCGGGACTCGAGCGAGTTGGCTGTTAGAGCCTTTTAGGCTGCCGTTCACTTCTAACCCTTTGGGTAGGCGTGTGATCGCAGTATTCTCTATATTGAGATTACCATCTACCACCAAGCCAGTTGGAAGTGATGTATAAGGCTTATTTCGTAGATATAAGTTTCCGTAATTATCGAGATGGTTCAATATTTGATAGTGATCGAGTGGTTCTGCACTGACATTTGTTATGGTTAAAGAACCAATAATAAGTGCAATTATTCTGAGCATAACAAGCTTCTTATTACGATAGACGTTTACACTATAATGGAAAAATTAATCTCGCATAGTGTTTTACCCATTTGGCGGTAAATTAACGAGAAATGGAGCAAAGATGATAGGTAAATCAATGATTAGAGTAAATATACGAATTATTAAGGTCTTTCTGATAGCCGCTTCAGTGTTTGGCTCAATGTCTGCGAGTGCCAATAAAGTAATTTCAACGCCCGGTAAAGCTGCGGTAGTGGTGACACAAGGCAGTCAACAGCAACGAGTTTGTTATTATGATGACAAGGCTTATAGTATTGGGGCAGTGTTAGAGGTGGGGGGCGTAGTGATTCAGTGCGCTGCAGAAAATGATTTTGAGCAAAATGGGTCACTGGCTTGGGTTCAATTAAAAAAAGACGAGTAATTCACTCGTCTTTTAATAAGAATATAAATGCTTATATTAACGCGCTAGAGAGCGAGTCTTAAGTTCAAAAATAATCTTCTCAGCGCTAACTTCAAATTTAAAGCGAGCGTGCAACTCTGTGCTTTCTTCAGTCATCTCTGATGCTTCGAACTCAACGTTGCTAGACACTTGTTTAGCAAGTTCAACATACTTAGCAAACTCAGCTTCAATCAGTGCTTTTGAGTTCCCGTAAACCGTTACTTCAGCAACATCGTCGCCTTCTTTAATGATGAACCCGATTTCGCCTGCACAGCCGCAAGCCTCACATACATCGTTATTACCAATATCTTGGCTCATAAATAATCCTCTTACAAAGTCTGAGGTTATTCTAACGAGCAATTTGAACTGTATCTACAAAAATTAAAACCTTTGAACTAATTTATACTGGTATGCTATGTTGTTTGTTAAGGTGTTTAATGAATATCTACATTCGCGCCGCCAAATATGTATGTGATTTACCTCACGTTTTGTTGAAAAGGAATGTTATTAATATGTCAGAATATCATTCACTTAGTTGCGCCAGAAATGATTTTATAAGACTATCTATCGCTTGATAGGTATTTATACAATGAATTTTTCGTTGG
>NZ_AJZD02000011.1 GCF_000272105.2 Vibrio splendidus 12E03 | reverse complement strand
CCTTTACCACGTAAAGAGGTGGTTGCCGCTTGGATACCATCAGCCGATTCACTCACATCGTAGGCAACTTTACCAAATGAGCCGTTAAGCGTCGTAAAATCGAATACGCCATACCATTCATTGGACTGCATTAAGCCTGAAAAGAACACAATCGCGAACGCGAGTGCGATATAGCTGCCGATCGTGACTTTACGATCGGTTTTGGTTGGATTAGTCATAAGGATCTCTATACATCTCGTTTATGTGGAACAGAACACGTATAGATAGTGCAAACTAATGAGCGAAAGGTTAATGACCAAAATCAAATAGCGTATCGGTTTGAATAAAAGAAGCACAGCAACATATAAAACTGTGATTTGGATTTAAAAGCAGGACCATACGCTAAATAAATTAGAATATTTCACATACAAAACTAAACAAACCTTGCTTCAACAGCGCAACCAAAAACGCACACAATCACCACACAAGTCTGGCTTCTAGTGAGAAGTTTTTACCTAGTGCGATCTCTGATAATGTTGTAAGAGATCTCTTACATTGTTTTTCTGGTCAATTTTAATTCGATTATAATACAGAGACTTAAAGAGTGATTTTGCTTCCAGAACGCAACCGTTTTCCCTTAGTTGATTGAGTTTTGAGCCAAGCGCAAACAGTGAGCCATTTTATAAAGAATTTGAGCTTAATTCGAAATTTCAGCCCTCAGAGGTGCTATAGACTTCGCGCAGCCAATATAGAAGGAGAACGGTGATGACTATGGAAATGAGAACGCTTAAATATCAAGTAATGGGCAAAGGCATGTGGATCACTGCAACAGTATCTCGCGTAGTAGCGGACAAACTTGCGTTGGAATACCAATCCTATGGCTGGCCTGTTGAAGTATGTGCCGCAGAGCAAACAATGACGTTTGAGCTCGATGCTGCATAATATTGGCAATGTCGAATAAGCTCTATCGGCACCGAGTTCGGTAGGGCTTTTTCACCTAACCTCTATTTTCCTCTGATCGACAATTTTCACTCCGTTCTGTGCTTTTCGACCCGGTCTACGGTTTCCAAACTAATCTACCTTTTCCACCATAATCTGTTGAATTATTAAGATATCTATCACACCCCACATGGTTATTTAGGTCTACGCTTTTACCCGTGTTAATGACTTATTAACTTCGGAGCGTAATCCATGTTAGGTATCCAGCTTTCTGCTGTTCTCTCTTTGTTACTCTTTTCTACGGTAGCAGGTGCTGCCACTTCTCAGTTGGGAGAACCACTCAAGCTCACCAACTCATTCGCTGGTTACCTATCCCTGACCATTTTCGTTATCGCCTACATCGTAGTGATGATGGAAGAGTACCTAAAGCTCCGAAAATCTAAGCCTGTGTTACTTGCGGCAGGCCTGATCTGGATAATCATTGGTTTTACCTACCAAGAACACAACCTTGTTGAAGTGGCTAAGCAAGCACTCGAACACAACTTACTGGAATACGCCGAGCTGTTACTTTTCCTACTCGTCGCCATGACCTACATCAGCGCCATGGAAGAGAGAAGACTGTTTGATGCGCTGCAAGCGTGGATGGTGGGCAAAGGCTTTAATTTCCGCTCTCTGTTCTGGTTAACCGGTATTCTGGCCTTCTTTATCTCACCGATTGCCGACAACCTCACCACCGCTCTATTGATGTGCGCCGTGGTTCTAAAAGTCGCAGGATCTAACCCTAAATTCGTTAACCTAGCGTGTGTAAACATAGTGATATCCGCTAACGCTGGCGGCGCATTCAGCCCATTCGGTGACATCACAACGTTGATGGTGTGGCAGGCTGGCTATGTAAGCTTCAGTGAATTCATTCCCTTGTTTGTTCCTTCAGTGATGAATTACCTCGTCCCTGCCCTGATCATGTCTTACTTTGTTCCCACAACCCAACCCGACACGGTGCATCAGCACGTTGAATTAAAACGCGGGGCAAGACGCATCGTATTCTTGTTCATCATGACAATAGCGACCGCGGTTGCTTTCCATGCCGTACTCCACTTCCCTCCTGTGATGGGGATGATGATGGGACTCGCCTACCTGCAGTTCTTTGGTTATTACTTACGTAAGACTTTACCCAACTCACTCGCGAAGAAAAAAGCGGTGGCGATCGCCAATAACGATGAAGGCGCCCTGAAACGACTCGGTTCTGTTGTGCCATTCGATGTATTTCGAAGAGTCTCGCATGCCGAATGGGACACTTTGCTGTTCTTCTACGGCGTGGTGATGTGTGTCGGTGGCTTGAGCCTGCTTGGGTACTTGGAGCTTGCCTCTGGCGTGATGTATAGCCAGTGGGATCCAATTTGGGCCAACATCATGGTGGGGATCTTATCTGCGATTGTCGATAATATTCCGGTGATGTTTGCGGTGTTATCGATGGAGCCTCAAATGTCGATGGGTAACTGGCTACTGATCACCTTAACCGCAGGCGTTGGCGGCAGCTTGTTATCTATTGGTAGCGCGGCAGGTGTGGCGTTAATGGGCGCGGCGCATGGCAAATACACCTTCTTTGGCCACTTGAAATGGATGCCAGTGATCATGATTGGCTATGCCGTCAGCATCGCTGCTCACCTATGGCTTAATGGCGATCTTTTCTAATTCGGAGGTCTTTTTTAATTCAATTCAACTTTCAAAGGCTTATCAACACGTGTCCAGACGTTACTCAATTGTATCGCTGGGCATTGGTTGCAAGTTAACATCTCGCCCTGATGTTGAATTCGCATCACCAATCTAGAGTCAGTTCGGCTGCTTCCAGAATTGAACTCAATGGTGATCAAGTCATCATCAACACGATAGGTTCGAGTCACGGAATTATCCGTTGTTTGATAAGTCACTTGCCCGGATTCAAAAAGTAGATAACTGTCATTATCTGCGTTCTCATACATACCTTTGAACAGAGCAAGCTGTGGAACCTCGAAAGGTCGGCTGGTATCAGTTAAACAACCTGTCAGCAATAATGCAGAGCTGCAGCCAGATATAAGTAACGGGAATCTATTCATTTGGGCATCCTTGCCTAGAGAACATAGTCAAAGAATATGCAACCAAATCAATATTTTCCAGAAAGCGTTGATTTTAATGCAAAGTCACTTTTTAAGAACCACTCGCCTTCATCATAAGTAGTACGTGATCCTCGTCCAGCATCTCGACAGGCTCATTGCCAAATCGCTTGCTAGTCTTGCTCTCTTCCTTCTATCACCAATAAGCGCTGTTTGCGTTCTACGCCACCCGCATAACCCGTCAGCTTGCCATTTTTACCAATCACACGGTGACACGGCACAATCACTGAAACCGGATTTTTGCCATTCGCCAAACCCACAGCACGAACGGCTTTCGGGTTGCCTATCGCATCAGCCAGTTGTGCATAGCTCCAAGTCTCTCCATAAGGAATGGTCGTCAGCGCCTGCCAAACAGACTGCTGAAATGGTGTACCCTTGGCTGCTATCGGCACAGAAAACTGGATAGCTTCGCCTGAGAAATAACGATTAAGCTGCTCGATAGCCAATGCAAAGATCGGAAAGCTATCATCTTGAACACCCAACTGTTCCGGCTTAGTGGTATATGTTTCAAACCAAAGGCCGAGCAAACCTTCATCGTTCGCCTGTAACGTCACAGTTCCCAATGGGCTCTCATAATAAGTAAATCGGTTAGCCATAATATCTCCTAGCCTGCTACTACAGATGTTTGTGGATTACTGGTGTTTATAGATTGTTCTTTCTATTAAGACTGGTTCCAACAATGGAACGTGGCGTAACTACCCCAAGGCGAAACACTCTCTGTATTGATGGCGGGGCGATGCTCAATAAACTTCTTCACCACCAAGTCACCAACCAACAAATGATTAGGTTCGCTTAACCCGCGAAGCAGTGCGTATTGAATCGTCCAAGGTCCAATCCCTTTTAGCTCAATCCATTTGGAAGGGTGCTCAGCTTCATTGTCGACCATGTATTCGGCAAAACGCTTTAGGGTCTCTTTGCGACTTCCCGGCATTCTCAAGAAGCTAACATCAGCCTCTGCTATCTGTTTCGGGGTTGGGAAGCTGGCTTTCTCATGCTCATCAGAAAGCTCTTTCACCAATAAGTTAAGCTGACCAATCGCCGCGGTTACCGAAACTTGCTGCCCTAGGATCGCTCTCACGCCTGCCTCCCAAGCACTCCACACGCCAGGAATACGGATGCCACTCTTAGCCACCAAGTTAGGATCGATAGTCGTAAAGAACGCCTCTACCTTGGCGATGTCCACATCAAGATCGTACATACGGCGGATATTCGCAATCAAGCTTCTTAATTGGCTTATATCGTCCAACTCAAATTCAATATCCAAGCGGTTATCTTTAGCTAAAGTCGCCTTGAACCAACCCTTTGACCCGTTCACATTTACCGTGCGCTTATAATAATCTTCGCCAACGTCTTCTAAACCCTCAATCATTCGTCGTCGATAAAACCCCAACAAGTGGTTCCAATCTAAGGGCCCATGAAAAACAAGCTGAATATGATTACTCAGGGTGTCACTTGGCTTCGCTCGCCTAATTTGGCTTGGTGAAAGCTTCAGCTCTTTTAGAAAGGCATCATTAAAGCGGCGCGTGCTATTAAAGCCACTCGCAAAGCCAACATCAGTAATGCTCATGTTACTGGTGTGCAGCAACTGCTTAGCAAACATCAACTGGCTATACAGGCTATATTGCTTAGGTGACACCCCGATGTAATTGTCGAATAAGGTTCGTAAGTAACGGTCGGAAATGCCTAAACGGGTCGCAAGGTCAACAATTGAGCCCGTATTCAGTGCGCCGTTATCAATCAACTGTAAAGCGCGCAAGAAAGTGGTTTCGACGCCCTTCCATGCTGGAGAGAAAGGCGCGCTGTCTGGTCGACAACGCAAACAAGGACGATAGCCTGCCTTTAGTGCCTGAGCTTGATGAGAAAAATACTCAACGTTTTCTTCTTTGGGCGGACTTGCTGGGCAAATCGGGCGACAAAAAATTCCTGTCGTTTTCACCGCTGTAAAAAACATCCCATCAAAGCGAGCATCTCGCGCATATCGAGCCAAATGGCACTGCTCACTGGTTAAGGTGCTGTTGTGATTGATCTTTTTCGACATGCCGTACTCTTCCCATTAACCATAGCGTTTGATCCGATACCTAAAAGTTTACCGTGAACCACCATTGTCGCTAGCCACTTTCGGAAGCGAAGGTCAGATAAATCACAAAAAAGGGTTTTAATTTTATTCAATTCGACTAAATTTAATCTAGAGGAGGCAAACTTCTCACAACGTCAACGATCGGTACTTAGCACGCCCAAGATGCAGAGACCGATCGAATATAAATATAAAAAGGAAAAGGCTATGGTTCTTCACACGTGTCGTATTGTTTTATCAAACCAACAGGTTCTCACCAGTCAATCAGTCGAGCAGTCTCTAAGCTTTCTTGAAGACAAAGCGGACAACGGGATTTCTATGATTGAGATTGACGCAACGGATGGCAATCAAATCCATTCGTACATGTCTCACTCTCTTGAAGAGTCTATTGAGAATCTAATGAATCTCTAGAATTTTCGAAGAATAGTGCTTTGAAGTGATAGGGCTTTTAAAAAAGGCTACACATGCCAGGCTTAAACGATATTGATGGAATTGGAAACGATCTCTAGTTCCGAAAAGAAGTACATTTCTGGTTTAAAAACAAAAGTGGCTCCCGACTATATAACTAGTTGGGAGCCATTTTTTATTGAATCTAATCAACAAAGCCATTGCTTACCGCGAATGCCGTTACTCAGGCGCTTGTTCAGCGGCTTGCTGCAATGTGTAAGCAGTCGATGGGTCAATCTCATTAACCAACTTCTCAACCTGCATGATCGCATCAACCGAAGTACTGCTTTTACGGTAGCTCAGATAAATTGGGCGATACCAGTCTTCAACCCCTTTCACCTTATGCAGCTGACCCGAATCGATAAAAGGTTCGACTAGAGACACCGGAAGATACGCACTGCCGCCTTTCTCTAAAATGAAATCGAGGGCAATACGCGCTGTAGAGGTGCGTAGATAAGGTGCTGGCACTTTAGGGTGACGTTCTGCGTGTTCAGAACCAAAACGTGTTCCCCAATCCACATACACATACTTGTGTTGGAATACAGATTCCAGATCATCTTGCTGCGTTGATACCAACACCAAAACCAAGTCAGCGACTTTTTTACAGTTCAGCTCTTCTGCTTTGATCTGATCGAACGCGAAAGCCATATCTAAGGTTCGTTCTAACAAATTACGGTTCAGTTGCTCGCGCCCCATCACCTCAGCCATAAAGCCGTAACCACCAAAAGAGTCGGTTACCACACTTAAACAGTTTTGCAGATACGCATCCCAAATATTCGGCGTGCCGCCCAGCGTTAACTGCAAGGCTTTACCACTCTCTAACGACAGCTCAAATTTGGCTTGTTGTAGAGTGGACACCATCACTTCGGCATAACCAATCAAACGTTCACCGGAAGATGTGAGTTTGATGTTATTGCGGTCACGAATGAAGAGCTGAGTATCAAAATAGCCTTCAAGCTGTTTGATCCGCGCACTCACCGCCGCTTGTGTTAAATACAAGTTTTCAGCTGCACGCCCAAAATGGCGCACCCTTGCAACCTCAAGAAAGGTTCTAAATACTTTCACATCCATCAAATACATCTCTGTAATAAATCTGCTAACTAGCCGATCTAGGATTGTTTATCGTAAAGGCAAAAACGTTTTGTTTCCTATTTTAGCCTTTTAACAATATTTTCGCGTGAGCAATAAACACTAATTTCTATCTAACCACATTACTGAGGCTGATATGTCTGAGACCGAATTCCGACACGGAAAAAAACGTTTTTATGACACCATTAAATTCCCGAGAGGGTTCGCTAAGTCGGGTGATTTTACTCTTTCAGAAGAGGAAATCCTAACCTTGTTTGGTGACACTATGCTTGCACTTGAAACTGGTGAACTAGCACCAATCAATGCAGAAGAAAAACACTTCATTAAAGTGTTGTCTCACCCTCATAAGGCAAAGTCCAAGTTAGAGCGTGTTTGGTTGAAGTACATTCAACTAGCTCGTGGACGCCGTCGCTTTCATACCCTAAACGGCTGCAAACGCGGCGAAGTGCCTAGGGAAGAATACGAAAGTGAGTTAGTGTTAGAAGATTAGTAAAATCGCTCAAGGTGATACCTCATCACTTTGGGCTTTTTTTTGCCTTCAAACACACATCTTCTTTGTAATTGGTAAGTTTAGCCAACCTGTCCATTTTTACCAATATTTATATACAATTCATAGCGATAGCGTGAATAAAATACAGCTCTCGTTCAATCTTATGGGTATTCATCCCACTGAGGTTCATCGTTGTTCATCCTGCCCCTGTCTTTTATCACGATAGCGCTCCATTGCCATCATTATTTTTCTAGCTTCAACTTTACCTTCAACGCTTGTCTATACGCCGAAACACGTTAATACACCAAAATTCGTCAATGGCTCGAGCGACGCCATTAGGACAAAAGCATATCAAAACATAGAAACACACCAACCCTTTCAGGTGCTGAATTAGATCGATATTTCTGTATATGACAAACGTATTAATCTTGTTTAACGCCACCAAATATCCATACAATAATTGTGCAATTTTGAGAGTTCCAGTCACAGTTACGACGAAAAAAGCAAAAACTTGACCTAAAACAATAGCGGAACTGGATAGCTTATTTTATAATGCGAATTAATGTTTCAGAACACTATAAAATTTTATTTCTAGGGGCAAAATCAATGAGACTTATTCCATTAAGCAACAAAGCAAAAGTAGGTAAATGGGCTGCTCGTCATATCGCAGATTCGATCAACAAATTCGCTCCAACTGCTGAGCGTCCATTTGTACTAGGTCTTCCTACTGGTAGCACACCTCTAACTACTTACGCTGAGCTAATTGAACTTTACAAAGCTGGCGAAGTAAGCTTCAAGCACGTTGTAACATTCAACATGGATGAGTACGTTGGTATCGAACCAAACCACCCAGAATCTTACCGCACATTCATGCACGAGAACTTCTTTAACCACGTTGATATCCAAGCAGAAAACATCAACCTGCTAGACGGCAAAGCTGAAGACATCGATGCTCACTGTGCAGCATACGAAGAGAAAATCCGTTCATACGGCAAAATCAACCTGTTCATGGGCGGCGTAGGCATCGACGGTCACATCGCATTCAACGAACCAGGTTCTTCGCTATCTTCACGCACTCGTATCAAAACGTTGACTGAAGACACTCGTATCGCGAACTCTCGTTTCTTCGATGGCGACATCAACCAAGTTCCTAAATACGCACTAACTATCGGTGTTGCTACTCTTCTAGATGCTGAAGAAGTGATGATCCTTTCTCTAGGCCACAACAAAGCTCAAGCACTTCAAATGGCTATCGAAGGTTCTGTAAACCACATGTGGACTGTTACAGCTCTACAGATGCACCGTAAAGCTATCATCGTTGCTGATGAACCAGCTCAACAAGAGCTAAAAGTTAAGACTCTACGCTACTTCCAAGAGCTAGAAGCTGAGAACATCCAAGACCTATAATCCTCATAGTCTTGAATAGCAGGGCGTTTTAATAAAGAGAGCGTCTTGAATAGAAAAAGCCACTTCAATGTGGCTTTTTTTGTGCCTGTTGCTTTTGTGTTTAATGGGAAGAGGTTTCGGATATTTTTTAGAAGCACAAAAACAACAAAGCGATTTCTCCAACGAGAGAAACCGCCATCATTTTAAACTTTGTATTGAAACGAACCAACAGCTACAAGGTATGTAGGATGTGTAACAAGATAAGCAGGGCTACAAACTAGAGCTAAGAGCTCAGCGCGTTATCTCGGCATAAGGTAGTGATAATATCAGTGATAGCCAATACGATCGTCGACTTCACTTTCTGATTATGTCGCCCCAAGAACATTTCAAGCATTGGGCCAGACATAGTTTCCACCATCTCCGCGTCATATTCGATAGGCATAATACGCTGAATCGCGTGCACCTTGTTAAGCTCAAATATCACATCAACTTCTGTGAAGCTGGTGTCTTCACCCTGTATTTTCGCCCACTCTTTCAAGGTAACGAAAACCTCGAGATCGTCGTAGAGTTCTTTACTGATCACGCCAAGCCCGAGTAGCAACTTAGCACGAATCATGATCTCGCCTAACGGCCCACCACTGTTGAGAAGTGGTTCTACAACGAACTTAATTGCAGTGTCGTCTTTCTTAAAGATGTTTTTTAATACGGCATCTACCGTGTCGTCCAATGCATCGTAAGCCGCCATTAGGCAGGCGCCAGCACTCTCAGCTTCCGAAAGGGCTTCGAGTAATTCAGTTTCATGGCTTGTTTGTATTGGCATAACGGCTCGACAATAAGAAAGTGCCACTGGTGTGGCACTTTGATGGTTTATCATTTCAATGCTAGATAAGCTTCTTCCGCTAGTTTAACAACTTCTGAGTCACTATTCAGCTCAGAATAATGCGCTAATGTCTCAGCAAAGCCTTTTTCTGCGAACATTGCTTGAAGTTCAACCGCTTGTGGGTCGTCTTCGTTCTTGTAATGGAACGCAGCAGCGATTGCTTTTACTAGGTGAGCATTCGGTAGGCCGTACTCTAATGTACCGTTTAGAGGCTTAACTAGGCGGTCTTGCGGGCTCAGTTTACGAATTGGCTGACGACCAACACGGTCTACTTCATCACGTAGGAACGGGTTAGCAAAACGACCTAGAATCTTTTGGATGTATGCCGCGTGCGCTTCTGGACCAAAGCCGTAACGCTTAATGAGAACAGCGCCACTTTCTTCCATCGTTGCTGTTACTTCAGCACGGATTACGTCGTCTTCGATAGAGTCTTTAATTGTCTCGTGACCAGCAAGTACACCAAGGTATGCCGTTACCAAGTGACCCGTGTTTAGCGTGAACAATTTACGCTCAACGAAAGCCATTAGGTTATCAGTGCATTCCATTCCTGGGATGTTTGGAATCTCACCCTTAAATTGTGTTTGGTCTACGATCCACTCGCTGAACGTTTCAACCGTTACCGCTAGAGGGTCTGTTTCACCTGCTTCTGCCGGTGGAACAATACGGTCGACCGCTGAATCAACAAAACCAATGTGCTCTTCAGTGAACGCCTTCATTTCATCAGAAAGGTGCTCTAAAACTGCTGCTTTTAATTGGCTAGTACCGCGAACCATGTTCTCAGCCGCGATGATGTTCATTGGTGCCGTGTTGTTTGCTGCTGCACGCTTTTCAATGCCTTGAGCAATAGACTTAGAGATGATTTTTAGAACTGTAGGTCCTACCGCTGTTGTCACAAGATCAGACTCAGCAATGCAATCTACTACTGCGCTTGTCGCTGAGTTTACTGCTGTCACGTTCTTAACAACTTCGACAACACACTCTTCGCCAACAATCTTAACTGGGTATTCTTGGCGTTCAATTAACGCATTTACAACCGTTTCATTTACGTCAGCAAACGTAACCTTCATACCAGCATCAGAAAGAAGCTTACCAATGAAACCACGACCGATATTACCTGCACCAAAATGTAACGCTTTCATAATTTTGACCTTATAAATATTTGAATCTAGATAGCTAACTGCTCAACAACATGCCTTGACGATGTGCCCTCGGCATTAAGCAGTAAGCTATTCAGACTGAATCTTGTTAGAAAGATTAAGACCGAAAATGAGGCCAGTAGGGGGATACCGGCCTCCTTCACTCAGGAGCTTGACTAGAGCTTTTTAGTTTCCGTTGAGGATACGTAGAACATCAGCAGGGTTTGTTGTGTTCTGTAGGCATTTCACAGCTTCTTCATCGTCGAGTGAATTGGTAATAGCCATCAGCACCATGTTGTGCTCATCGCCTTGTGCGGCAATACCGATAACCATCTTCGCGATATCATCTTCATCTTCGCCCCATTGAATACCTTCAGGGTACTGACAGAAAACGATGCCGGTTTTTTGTACGTACTGTTTCGCTTCGATTGTGCCGTGTGGTACTGCGATAGACTCACCTAGGTAAGTAGACACAAGCTCTTCACGAGCAAACATGCCATCTACATATTCTGGTGATACGTTGCCAAGTTTTACTAATTGTTCGCCAGCAAACTTGATTGCGTCTTCTTTTTGAGTCGCTTTAAGGCCAAGGAAGATGCTGTCGTCAGTGAGTGCAAGCTTGTTGCCTTCTTGTGCTGGAGCTGCTGCTGGAGCCGGAGCTTCTACTTTCGCTTTACCACTTTGAGCATCGACAAGCTCGGCAACTAGTTGGTCGTATACGCCGCCGTCTAGGAAGTTGCTTAGAGACATATGCATCGCACCTGGCACAGTGCTACGAGCACGGTCTGTTAGGTCTTTATGCGTAATAACTATTTGCGAATCAGCCGGTAGGTTGTTGATTGCGTAGTTGGTCACTTCAATGTCTAGGCCAGCTGTTGCTACTTTCTTACGTAGCAGACCTGCACCCATTGCACTTGAACCCATACCCGCATCACACGCTACATAAACTGCTTTTACATCCGCTAGGTTTACGTTTGCTTCTGCTGCTGCACCTTTAGAAGACGCTTTCATGTCTTTCATTTGTGCTGAAGCTTTCTCTAGTGAATCTTCCTCATCATCTTGCGCTGATGTTTTAAGAAGGATTGACGCTACAACAAACGATACTGCCGTTGCTGCGATAACCGATAGAATCACGCCGATGTAAGAGCCTTTTGGCGTCATCAGTAAGACTGCGAAGATAGAACCTGGAGATGCTGGAGATATAAGGCCAGAATCGAACAACACGTTAGTGAATACACCCGCCATACCACCTGCGATTACCGCAAGAATTAGACGTGGGTTCATTAGAACGTAAGGGAAGTAAATTTCGTGGATACCACCTAGGAAGTGGATGATAGATGCACCAGCAGCAGATTGCTTCGCACTACCTTTACCAAACACCATGTAAGCAAGTAGAAGACCAAAACCAGGACCTGGGTTTGCTTCAATTAGGAAGAAGATAGAACGACCCATCTCTTCAGATTGCTGGATACCTAGTGGAGAGAAGATACCGTGGTTGATTGCGTTATTTAGGAATAGAATTTTCGCAGGTTCAACAAAGATAGATGCTAGAGGTAGTGCACCCGCTTCTACCATTACGTTAACACCAGCCGCCAAACCAGAAGACAGAACTTTAACCGCAGGGCCAATCACGATGAACGCGATGATCGCACAGATCATGCCGATGATACCCGCAGAGAAGTTGTTCACTAGCATTTCGAAACCACTCTTCACTTTACCGTGAACAGCTTCATCGAATTTCTTAATTGCGATACCACCTAGTGGACCTACAATCATTGCACCCATGAACATCGGGATGTCAGTACCAACGATAACACCCATTGTTGTGATAGCGCCCACTACCGCACCGCGGTCACCACCAACCATTTTACCACCGGTGTAACCAATCAATAGTGGCAGTAGGTATGTAATCATAGGACCAACCATTGATGCTAACGTTTCGTTAGGCCACCAACCCGTTGGGATGAATAGTGCAGTAATGAAACCCCACGCAATAAATGCGCCGATGTTTGGCATTACCATATTGGATAAGAAACGACCAAAGTTTTGAACCTTAATCTTTGCTTCTGGTGATAACATAGGTAGAACCCCGTAGTGTATTGGTTGGTCAAATGACCGAAAGTGTGTACTCAAAAGTCGATTAAAATGTATCACAACATTTCCAAAATGCACCTTAGCCCAACTTTCGTGATGACCATCACACACGAAAAACACTTTCGGGTTAACAAGTACACTTTAGATCACAAAAACACCATGAATTTAAATTACAAAGCCAAATTAATGAGAATGGATATTATTAACACACGATCAGGATCACATTTTATTTTGTAATACTTAAAAATAAACAGTGATCAAAATCACACTTAATAAAATATAGCATCTGGAATCTATATAAACCGTATAAAAGAACATCGTGCCATGTATATAAAGAATGCACCCAGGTGAGTAAAATCGCTATAAGTGTAATTTAATTACAGGATGAACTACATTTTGCTAAAAATACAAAACGAGACCTAACGCTCGACTAAAAACATAGACCAGTGAACTGCAGTTAGCATTGATAGATGTGATATGGTATTCACCAACGCTATCGCATCATCTATCTCTCCAACACCCATCAGCGAGTCACGCCGCTATTTGAGAAAAGGCTATGTCAGACAAAATTTCCACATCCGCACTCGCTAAACAAAAAGGCATAGAAGCTAAAGCTTTATTTAGCGATCTAAAAACAGCGGGCTATATAGTGCGTTCACAAGAGCGTTGGATTCTCACAGAACGGGGAGAAAGCTTTGGTGGGGAATATGTCGAACACAAGAAGTTTGGTGTATTTATTGTCTGGCCAGAGAAACTACTTATCGATTTGGACTCATTCTCAGGGAAAACACTCACCGCCACCCAGCTTGGTAGTGCCTTTCAACTCAGCGCAAAGAAGATCAACTTATTGCTCAATGAACTTGGTTGGATCACAAAAGAAGAAGACGGTTGGCATGTCACCTCTACAGGCTTAAAAGCCGGTGGTGAACAAAGAGAAGATAAAGCGACTCAAAACTTATTCGTGGTATGGCACGACTCACTGGTTCGCAATAAACGTTTGAAGCAGTCTGTTGTTGAATTCCTAGGGCATGATGCTGAAAGCCACTCGACCGATGTGTCATTCTCCAGTTTTCGTCAGAAATTTGAGGCGAAGCACCGAAGCTTAGATGGGCATTATGTTCGTTCAAAGGGAGAGCTGATCATCGATAACTGGCTTTATATGGCAGGAGTGGTTCATGCGTACGAGCGTCCGCTTCCGATATCAAAAGAAGTGATCAGCGATTTTTATCTACCAAGTGGCAAAGTATACATCCAGTTCTGGGGAACCGATTCTGCGCCACTCGCCGAAGATAAACGTGAAGCGACGAGAAAAATCTATGAAGAGCATGGTTTTGGTTTAATCGAAATCACGCCAGAAGATATCCCCAACCTAGACAGCGTACTTCCGCCATTATTGCGCCAATATGGTATCAAGGCGTACTAAGCTACTGAATCTAGAGATCCCACCTCCATTAAGATCACATTTATCGAATCATTATGGACATTATTAACCATAGTGATTTGATATGTTCGCTATTTTTCCCGAGTCATTCTTCTATTATCTTACACCCATCGACTTGAGCTACCGCAGATACTCGATTTATTGGGGCATGTTCGATAACTATTTAGACGTTCAATCTATTGAGATTCGTTTAAATTGGTTATCCGTTTATTGTTGACGTGACTGAACATAAAACCCTACAACATTTATTATTGATAGATATTAGGATTCAACATGACTCATCCAATCATTACTGATCTAAACACTCGTTACACAGCTAAAAAATACGATGCAGAAAAACGCATCTCTGCGGAAGACATGGAAGTAATCAAAGAAGCACTTCGCTTGTCAGCTTCTTCTATCAACTCTCAGCCTTGGAAATTCATCATCATTGAGAGTGACGCAGCAAAACAACGCTTCCACAATACTTTCGAAAACATGTTCCAGTTTAACCAACCACATGCGAAAGAAGCGTCACACACGATCCTGTTTGCTCACGATCCTAAGTACACAAAAGAGAAATTCGCGAAGCGTGCAGATACAGAAGTAAGCTCTGGTCACCTACCAGCTGAAATGTACGAGCAATTCTTAGGTGCTTACGCATTTGCAGAAATGAACACAGACGAAACAGGTTTCAACGGTAACTGGACTAAGTCTCAAGTTTACATCGCACTAGGTAACACACTGCATACACTAGCTCGTCTAGGTATCGCTTCAACGCCTATGGAAGGTGTAGACGCAGCTATGATCAGCGAAGAATTTGCTGACGAACTAGAAGGTCACGTTGTTGATGTAGCGCTAGCTATCGGCTACCACAAAGACGGCGAAGACTACAACTACGGCAAACCAAAAGCGCGCCTAGCTCTTGATGAAGTCGTTACTACGCTATAACAGACACTACGCTGTAAATAGCTGACACAAACAAATCGCACTGCTTTATTTGGCCAGACGCTCGTCTGGTCTTTTTTATATCTGTTATTTATCCAAGCCACTACCCACCAGAAAGTCATAAGGACACATTAAAATCAATATGATTACAAAAACCATCAAGTCATAAAGACACAAATTAGAGCTTAAAAATCAAACAAACACAACCAAAACAACAACTTGAAAACATGGCACAACTAGTGCAGTGAGAGCCTTAGATATTTAAAATAAGGTATTATCATTATGACTATTCACGTTAAATCAAATGTTCATTGGGTTGGTGTCCACGATTGGGAAACTGAGCACTTCCATGGCAAGGAATACCACATGAACAAAGGTACCAGTTATAACTCGTACCTGATTCGTGAAGAGAAAACGGTGCTTGTTGATACCGTTGATCATCGCTTTACTGAACAATTCCTTGCAAACCTTGAGATGGAAATCGACATCAATGAGATCGACTACATCATTTGTCAGCATGCTGAAGAAGACCACTCAGGTGCCCTTTCGGCACTATTAGCCAAAATTCCAAACACACCCGTCTACTGCACAGAAGCTGGCGTTAACTCGATTGTTGGCCATCACCACCAGCCAGACTGGAACTTCCGAACCGTTAAAACAGGCGACACGCTCGATGTCGGTAACGGTAAGCAACTCATCTTTGTTGAGATGAAAATGCTGCACTGGCCAGACTCAATGGCAACATACCTCACAGGTGACGAAATCCTGTTCAGCAACGATGCGTTCGGTCAGCACTACTGTGATGAAAACCTATTCAACGATCAGCTAGACCAAGTCGAGCTTCATGATCAATGTCTGCGTTACTTCTCGAACATCCTCACACCTTTCGCACCTTTGGTGAAAGCGAAGATAGAAGAAGTATTGAGCTTAGGTGTGCCTATCGATGTTATCGCCACCTCTCATGGCTGTATTTGGCGCGACAACGCGACGCAAATTGTTGAACAATACTACGAGTGGTCTAAAGCCTACAAAGAAGATCGTATCACCATTGTCTACGACACCATGTCGAACAACACTCGCATGATGGCTGACGCAATCGCAAAAGGTATCCGTAAAGGCAGCCCAGAAACAGCAATCAAAGTCTTCAATATCTCTAAGCACGATAAGAATGACATCCTTGCCAATATCTTCCGTTCAAAAGGGGTTCTAGTCGGTTCATCGACCATGAACAATGTGATGATGCCGCAAATCGCAGCGCTACTAGAAGAAATACACGGACTGCGCTTTGCTGGTAAAAGAGCCGCGGCATTTGGCTCTTCAGGTTGGACAGGCGGCGCAGTAAAACGTATCGACGCTCGACTACGTGAAGCCAACTTCGAGGTGAGTGCGCCACAACACATCCATTGGAAACCAGACACAGACGCTCTTCGCCAATGTATCGATTACGGCATGACACTGGCCGAGGTTTGGCGTGTAGAAGCAGATGAAGTGAGCACACCGAAACAAGTATCACGTAATGTAACACCGCTTGAAGCCACACCAGCACCGGTAAACACCACTGCCGAGCTCAAAGACACAACAGAGCTGAAGCCAGAAGAAGCGCAAGATAAGCCAGTACACAGTGCAGACTGCACTTGCTGGCGTTGCACAGTGTGTGAATGGGTGTACGACCCACAATTGGGCGAACCCTACCAAGGCGTCGAACCTGGAACTCCTTGGGCGCAAGTACCTGATGATTTCCTTTGCCCTGAATGCCATTTAGGCAAAGAAGTGTTTGTGGAGAAGTAGCATGTCGAACATTGTTATTGTGGGTGGCGGTTTCGCTGCCCTACAAACCATCAAGATGGTACGTAAGCTTGACCGAGATATCGCGATTACTATGATCACCGCCGATGCCGGGGTTGAGTACAGTAAGCCGAATCTTTCGCACGCGTTCAGTCAGGAACAAACGCCGGAAACACTGGCAGTACATAACGCTCAACAATTGGCAGAGCAGTACAACGTGGTCATCAAAACCAAAGCACTTGTGAGCGAGATAGATACTGAGCAGCAGTGTGTTCATGTTGATGGCCAATCTATCCACTATTCAAAGTTGGTATTAGCGACGGGCGCGACGCCTTTTATACCACCAGCGGAAGGGCTTAAACGCAGCGCAACCATTACGTTAAATAGTTTGGAAGAGTTTGATAAACACAAAGCTCAGATCGATCGCGCTCAACGCATCACTGTGATGGGTGGAGGCTTAATTGGGGTCGAGCTCGCATTCGACCTTCAAACTGCGGGTAAAGATGTCACGATTATCGAACCCGCAAGTTATCTATTGAATAACCTAGTGCCACCTTTCGTTTCGCTTGAATTGGAAAGGGAACTAACAAAAGCAGGGGTTACCGTCGAAACCGATTCTGCAGTGTGTCGCGCAACGTATCTCCCTGATGGCGTGAGGTTGCAAACCACGTCTTCTCGATTGATACGAACCGATATCGTGATTGCAGCAGCAGGGCTAAGACCAAACACACAGTTAGCCACACAAGCGGGAATAGAAGTAAACAAAGGGATTGTGGTCGATACCATCATGAGAACCAATGTCGAGAATGTGTATGCGATTGGTGACTGTGCCGAAATAGAGGGGCGTGTGATGGCTTATCTTCAGCCCGCTATTTTGTCTGCAAACGTGTTGGCTAAGCAGCTGGTTATGGGTAACGGAGAAAGCAAAGTGGGCAAAGTGGGCAAAGTGGGCAAAGTGGGCGAAGGAAAGCTCAGCTTGCCTCATATCATCACTAAGGTGAAAACACCGAGTTACCCGATTCAACTCGCAGGGCGCGATATTCAAACCGCTCAGAGTTGGGAAACTCGATTCGATCCTAAAGGCATTGTCGCTAAGGGCTTTAATGAAGATAACCAGTTGGTTGGATTCATTGTCACGGGAGAACACACCAAAGCGGCGTTCCCTCTGCTCAAAGAGCTACAAGCAAGCTCACCCGCATAGGCTCAATGACATACGCTCAATAATATACGTTGAATAAAATAAGCGGCGTTCGCTAAAACAAAAAAAAGCCAGTCAATCGACTGGCTTTCTTGTATCTGCATACTTCGTTATTGGTGCGTTCGCACTATCCAATAAACGAGATGTAACCTTGAAGGATAATCAGGTTAACGATATCGATAAAGAAGGCACCAACAATTGGCACCACCATGAAGGCTTGTGGTGAAGGACCAAAACGGTTCACCAAAGAGCCCATGTTCATTACCGCTGTTGGTGTTGCACCTAGGCCGAAACCACAGTGACCACCTGCCATAACCGCTGCGTCGTAATTAGAACCCATTACTTTGAACGTCACAAAGTAAGAGAAGATACCTAACACAACCGCCTGAACCCCAAGGATAACCAAGAACGGAATCGCAAGGTCAAAGATGTTCCAAAGCTTAAGGCTCATTAGCGCCATTGCTAGGAACAATGACAATGACACCGTACCAAGAATATCGACCGTTTCGCTGTCAGTCTTATGCAGCTTAGTCACTTCAAACACGTTAGTGATGAACACACCGATAAACAACGCGTAAACGAAATCAGGAATCATCAACCAAGAAATTTCAAAAGTTGCCACCCACTGCTCTAAGTACTTCGCACCCGTGATACAGATAAGAAGGATGAACAACACTTCAATCACCTTCTTTGCCGTCACTTTGTCTTCTTCATACTCGTTGTAAGTAACAAGTTCAGGGAAGCGTTCATGCGTTTGCGTGCCAGTGCCGTACTCAGATTCAAGCTGGTTTTTATCAATCAGCTTTTGCGCTACTGGGCTACCGATAATACCACCGATGATCAAACCAAAGGTCGCTGAAGCCATCGCGATTTCTAGCGTATTGGCAATGCCAAACGTGTCTGCAAAAGTTTGAGACCAAGCTGCGCCTGTGCCGTGACCGCCCGAAAGGGTGATAGAGCCAGCAATCAAACCCATCAAGGGTTCAAGGCCTAGTGCCGTAGCTAAGGTTACGCCTACACCGTTTTGGATAATGATGTAAACCGACGCTACCCCTAAGAATAGGAATACCTTAGCACCACCTTTTATCAGCTGCGTGTAATTCGCCGCAAGACCGACCGTTGCAAAGAACATCAACATAAACGTGTTCTGCAGGGGCAAAGAAAACTCAAGATCAAGGCCGTTAAAGTGCAGGGCTGTAATAGCAAAAGCGACAATCAAGCCGCCGACAATGGGCTCTGGAATGTTGTACTTTTTGAGAATCGGAAGCTTTGCATTGACGAAATGACCTAGAAACAAAACACTAATCGCGATTAGGAAGGATTCTAGTGGTCCAATTGAAATTAATTGATTCATATAACCTCTATTTTTTTACGTTCTCATCTTCCCTAATGAGTCTAGTTTTATCTGTAATTATTTGTGCTGCTCTACCTATATTTATACAAACTGGAGAGAAAGTGTGGATTCGAAAAGCGAACACATTACTGCGATCGCTTAGTGCCATGTTAGTAGCACGTTAACTTTTATAGGAGATAAAAGGATTTGTGACAACAATCACCTCCTAAAAGTTGAAAACGGCGTGAGTATCTATGCCGCTGACTCTGCTTTCTTAATACCTAAAAAAGCAAAAAGGAGCTATTTCTAGCTCCTCTTTCATCACCATCGCTGGTAATTAGAATTTTTTCGGTGCGTAACCAGTCATAACCTCAATGCGAAGTTCTTTACCGATCTTCGTCATTGGGTGAACAATTACGAGTCCTTTAACTGACTTTTTAAGTTTACCCATATCCGCTTGCTCAGCCTTAGTGATTTCACGGCTAAATGGCATATCAACCAGAGACTTACGCTCTTGGTTCACATCGTAGCTTTCTTTGTGTTTAAGCTGGGCAATTTTCTTAGTTAGCTTCTTAATCTCTTCCTCGAATTGACGAACAACAGGACGATCATTACGAGTTTTAGCAGCATCTAACTTGTGGCGACACTTGTCTAGACGGTTGTTAATTTGTTGAAGTTCGTTTTTAACACTCATAATAATTTCCTAAGATTAAACAAGCCAATTCGGATTGGGGCGCGGAGTATAGCACAAGGGTTCTGTTGAACCGAAATTTATCTGTTAATTACCAACAGAAACGAATCACATCGACACCGTTCATTCAGCTTACCTATTCTTTGTGGCGAAACTCTAAGCGGATTATTCCTTGATAGGATAGCGTCTACTTCAAAAATTGCAGTTCTCGATGCATCAAAATTCCGTCTAAACTTATACTCTAACGCAGTAACTAAATCAGGGTACACAGCTTGGCGTTGTTACCTCCAGCACGACTCTGATTCACCATGTAATCACAAGGATAGCCGATGACATTATTGAAACGAACATTGACCTGCAGCCTAGCCCTGAGTGCAATGTTTGCCACAACTTATGCATCTAGTGAACAAACCACCCAAAGTAACCTGCTCGTCGAGTACTCTAAACCGCAAAATACAGAAGAAGAACAGCTCAAACGAGAGATTCAAAGCAGTGGCGTTAATGACACCGTGGTCGACCTATCAAACCAACTGTTCATGTTTGAGAAGCCATTAACCATTCAATATGGCGGGGAAAAAGGACCACTCTACGATCCACAAAACCATCAAGTGCTGATCCCTTATAGCTTTTACGCTGAGTCACTCAATTATTTCGAGAAGAACCAATACGAAAAAGAGTATGGGAAATCTGCGCAAACCGGCGCTATTGATACCTTACTGCACACTCTGCTACACGAAGCTGGGCATGCGTATATCGAAGATCAGAACATTGCCATATTGGGTAAAGAAGAAGATGCGGTTGATAACCTAGCAACCGTGCTACTGCTTAACTACGTAGAGCATGGGGCTGACGCCGCTATCAGCGCTGCTGACATGTTCGCTTTCGAGTCAGAAGACCGCCCAGAGTATTACGACTTAGGGGAATACATCGACGAGCACAGTTTCGACCTGCAGCGTTACTTCTCCACGTTATGCTTGGTGTATGGCAGCGATCCCGATGCCTATAAGAACTTGCTCGATGAAGTGGAAAATGACTATTTGAAAGACAGAAAAGAGTTCTGCGTCGAGCACTTTGACGTGATCAATGAAAATTGGCATCAGTATTTAAAAGAGAGTGACGATGCTTAAATGCTTAAATGCTTAAATGCTTAAAAGTTAGTGTCGAGAACTAGGAAAATGGCTTTGGTATTAAATACCAAAGCCATCACTCGGTAGGTTGGCTTAAGTCTTACGTGTTAAGAGTTAAGAGTTTAAACCCTAGACCTTCACTTTATACTTCAGATCTTGAGCTTCATCGCCCGTCATACCTCGAAATCCCCAGCAGTGCGATGGCTGTTCCTTAATGGTGATTTCAATATCAATTGGAGAGATAGCTAACTGCTTCTCTATCTCAGAAAATATCTTCTTAATTAAGCGCTTTTTGGTGTTTACCGCTCGACCTTCCATCATGTTGATCTCAATGACGGTATAGGCTTCTGTTCTTCCTTCTGGGTAAAAGAAGTCATCTCGTTCCAATGGCACAAACCGATGTGCTCGCTTGTCATCGGGTAAACCCATTTCACTGTTTAAGCACTGCTGCAACACATTAGAGAGCTGCAACTTAATTGGATTTAAGCACTCTTTGATACCATAAATAACAATCATGACCATTCCTTTGATGCGATGTTAGGTATAGAAGAACGTCAGATAGAAGCATCGTCTGGCGACTACCCATTCGCTTACTATTTGTTCACATATTACCTAATGACGCGTATGAGAAAAGGTAAAAACAATGAATTTATGAACAGGTGCAACAAAATACCTATCCCTTTGCAAACATAAGCCGAAGCGAATTGATCGAACACCACCCTCCCCGCGTATATCTTCTCAAATCACATTTGAACTAAGGAGTGCTATGTGCCGAATTCACCTAGGAAGACCACGCGGGCAGACGCCGAACCGGAAACACCCGTAGAGTCTTCTCTAAAGCTTGCTGTGTTTCCTCTCCCTATCTTTCTTTTACCGGGAGGCAGGCAAAGACTGCGCATTTTTGAGCCAAAGTATCTCGCGATGGTTGCTCACGCAGCGCAGGGCGATGGTTTCATTATCGCCACTCAAGACAACACTAACTCTGATCATCTCAGTTCTTGGGGAACAAAGGTGACCATCGTCGACTTCAACATGTCGGATGACCAAATCTTGGAAATTGATGTCGAAGGAGAAAAATTGGTGCAGTTACATGGTTCGTTTCGAGACGACGACGACCTGATTAAAAGCAACTTCAGCTTGATGCCTCACTGGCCAGCCCATGAATATAAAGTGCCTAACGTGTTTACCGCATTTTTGGTTCAGTTGTTTCGCGACCACGATTCGATAAGAACACTCTATCCCACTCCAGATTTCGAGAGCCCACAATGGATTTGCGCGCGACTACTCGAAATGATGCCTATCCCTTTGGAAAAGAAAACAGAATTTACTGAACCAGCCAGTTTTCCGTCTCTAGTTCCTTTTTTGAATCAAATCATTACGGGGCAATAAGCACTTTTCTCCACTATAATTTTGTATAGTAGAAATTAATTTAAATTAAAGTGATCCCGACTTTCTCCTTTCACGTAGTGCCTATCAAATTCGCATGATGGTTAGTTACTATGCAAGTGGAAAGCAGAAGTTCAGGGGACGGCAAGGAGCATGTCATTATTCCCGATAACAAAGTACCTACAGACAACAAAGTACCGACAGAGCTATCGAGCTGGTTGATGTTGGTTGGTACAGACCGAGACAAGCAGGCGTTCACCTATTTGTTCAAGTTTTTCGCTCCTAAGATTAAGCGTTTTGGTATTAGTAAGTTGGGTGGCGAAGCGGCTGCAAACGAGCTAGTTCAAGACACGATGACGAATGTTTGGAAGAAAGCACATCTTTACAATGTAGACAAAGGCGCAGCGACCACTTGGGTTTACACCGTTATGCGCAATGCAGCGTTCGATATGTTGCGCAAAGTGAAAGCGAAAGCCGAACAAACGATAGCCGACGATATTTGGCCAATCGATGCGATGGTAGCCGAGTCTCAAAGCGAAGATTTGCCATTCGGTGATCATTTGATGAGCCGACACGTAATGACTCAAATAGAAAAGTTGCCTCTCGCTCAGAAAACTATCGTCAAAGGCGTTTACTTTCAAGAGCTCTCTCAAGAGCAACTCGCTCAGCAACTTGGCGTCCCACTTGGAACGGTGAAATCACGTCTGAGACTCGCTTTAGCCAAATTAAAAGTTCACATGGGGGAACAAGGCCATGATTAAACATCACCCAAACGAAGCAATATTGAAAGACTTCGTCAATGGCACGTTGGCTGATTCTGTTTCTTTGATTGTTTCTAGCCATGTAGAACTGTGCGAACACTGCCAACAACAAGTTAAGCAGCTGACCGCCGAAGCGGCAAATGTTGCATTTGACGCAGAGCCAGTATTCTCAAATGAAGATCTAGACAGCTTCTCAATAGACGGCATGGACTTCGATTTTGACGCGATAGATCAAATCACAGCCGATGCTTCTCAGTCAGTTGAGGTCATTCCAGAGGTTCAGAAAGTAACTGTCGTTGACACGACATTCACAATCCCTCGCGCCCTCAACTCAGTAGCGAGAAAGGACTGGATGAACCTAGGCAAAATTTCTCGAGCAAGACTCGATTTTGCTGACGAAGCACACCACACCAGCTTGTTGCACATCGACAAAGATGGACAAGTGCCTTGCCACACCCACAAAGGCTTCGAGATCACGCTTCTTCTAGAAGGTAGTTTCGAAGACGAAATGGGCGTTTACAACAAAGGTGACTTCATCTGGTTGGATGGCAATCACACTCATCAACCGGCAACAAAAGAAGGTTGTGTCTGTTTAACCGTTTCAAGTGATGCGCTTTACTTCACAAAAGGTGTGAGCCAACTATTCAATCCACTTGGAAAATATATCTATTAACCCAGTTGCAGGCTATAAATATACAGGATGGCATGAAGCTACCCTGTATATCGTCAATACATCTGAATAAAAACAACTACGGTGTCAAAGTAAAAACACACCCAGCTCTGTAAGTACGATTAGCAATGTTGAACTATAAGAAAAAGCTCAGAGCAAGAGCAAAGGAGTTGGCCAATGGAAAAGAAAATCAAAATCGGTATCAGTGCATGTGTTGCTGGACACAAAGTACGTTTCGACACAGGTCATAAACGCTCTCGTTTTTGTACAGACGACCTAGCAGACTACGTGGAATTGGAACCTGTTTGCCCAGAGATGGCTGTTGGTCTTCCAACCCCTCGTCCAACCATTCGTCAAACAAGAATGCTAGATGACATCATCCATGTTTCTCGCCCTGATGGCTCAGGTGATGTGACCAACGAACTGATAGAGTTCGGTCAAAACTACTCAAAGAAAAACCAACACATTGCTGGCTTTATTGTGTGTCAAAAAAGCCCAACCTGCGGTATGGAGCGCGTTAAGGTGTATCACCACCACGGTCGCGGATCTGAATCGACTGGCGTAGGCATGTTCACCCAACAAATTATGGACGGTAACCCGTTACTTCCCGTTGAAGAAAACGGCCGCCTTAACGATCCCATTTTGCGTGAAAACTTCATGACTCGAGTATTCACATACCAAAAATGGCTCGATCTTGTGGATGAAGGTGTGACCAAACACAAATTGATCCAGTTCCACAGCGCCCACAAGTACCTAGTTATGTGTCACCACGTTGAGGGTTACAAAAGCTTAGGCAAACTGCTAGCGGGTAATCACTTAGAAATCGACGAATTGGCGGCTCAATACATCGAGGGCTTAATGACAGCATTATCACATCACGCGAACCGAGGCAGTCACGCCAATACGCTGCATCATTTGCAGGGTTACTTTAAGAAACAACTGAGTAGCGCCCACAAACAAGAGTTGACCAACCAAATTGCAGCTTTTCGAGAAGGTGTTATCCCACTGTTAGTCCCGCTGACACTGATAAATCACTACTTGATGGAGTACCCAAACGAGTACTTGGAATCACAGGTTTACCTCAACCCTCATCCACAAGAACTTAAACTGAGATACGGATATTGAGCGACATACTATGGATACGACGAGACCTGCGGATTCACGATAACCCAGCGCTCGTCGCAGCAGTTGAAAACGGCGTAACAATCGCCGTTTTCATTTCAACACCTCAAACGTGGCAGCAACACCACCTTGCGCCAATCAAAGCTGATTTTATCTATCGTCATCTAAAACAACTCGATTCCCAGCTCATTGAATTCGGGATAACGTTGCTTCACCTAAAAGCGACCGATTTTGACGACCAATCCAATCAACTCATCGATCTATGCCAGCAGCTTGATGCCAAGTGCGTCTACGCTAACTCTGAACCAGAGGTCGATGAACAAGCTCGCGATAAAAAGCTGATTTCAAGCGGCCTAAACCTCAAGATCAGCGATTGTGACGTTATGCTGCCACTCGGTAGCGTTCTCAACAAACAAGGCGAGATGTTCAAAGTCTTTACGCCCTTTAAGAACGCTTGGTTAAAAGAAGTTCAGGTGAAAGGCATCATCTGCAGTCCAGCTACTGTCGAGTCAGCTGAACGTTCACAAACACAGCTTCCTGAAGACTTACAAGCCTTAACCCTCTCCGCTGACTATGATTTCGATTTTCCGCGTGTTGATTCGAGTCGCTGGCCATTAAGCCAAGATGTATTGGGCAATGTGATCCCCAATTTCTTAGGCAATAAAGTCAACGACTATGCGCGCCTGAGAGATATTCCCTCAGTTAAAGGAACATCGGGGCTATCGCCTTATTTAGCGATTGGCGCCGTGAGCCCACGTTGGTTAGCGATTCAATTGATTCAGCAACAACCCGATCTGTTATTTGATACGCAATTACCGGCCTTTTGTTGGCTCAACGAATTGATTTGGCGAGATTTTTATAAGCATTTGATGTTTCACCATCCTAAACTGGTTAAAGGCGCTAACTTTCAGCAAAAATACAATGGTTTAGATTGGTATCACGATCATCCTAGCTTCAAAGCTTGGTGCGAAGGAAAAACAGGATATCCATTGGTTGATGCAGCAATGCGTCAACTGGTTGAAACGGGCTGGATGCACAACAGGCTAAGAATGGTGGTGGCAAGCTTCCTAACCAAGCACCTGCTTATTGACTGGCGTTGGGGCGAACGTTTCTTTATGTCGCACCTTATCGACGGTGACTTTAGTGCCAACAATGGTGGCTGGCAGTGGGCTTCAAGTACGGGCTGTGATGCTCAACCTTACTTCCGAATTTTCAATCCAATCACTCAGAGTGAAAAGTTTGATCCAAAAGGAATTTTTATTCGTAAGTACATACCAGAGCTGCAAAATATCCCAGATAAGCATGTGCATTTCCCACATGACTTTATCGCTAAAAACGGATTAGACAGCGAATACTGGCAACCCATCGTTGAGCATAAAGAAGCACGATTGCGAGCCTTAGCCTTCTTCAAATAATTAGAGTGAATATTATGGATAACTCTCTATGGCTTGATAACTTTCTCAACATGTATCGAGAACTCGGAACCGAAAATTTCGACGTGCTTAAGACGGTTTATCACCCTGATATTGAATTCCAAGATCCGCTGCATCATGTCAACGGTATTTCGGCGCTCATGCACTACTTCGAGAACCTCTACACACAGGTTACGAGCTGTTACTTTCATATCGAACACACTTTCGAGGCGAACGACGAAGCTTCTGTTTACTGGACGATGCAATTTGCTCACAAGCAATTAAATGGGCAAAAGCCCATCGAAGTACAAGGACACAGCCACCTCAAGATGCTCGACGGTCAAGTGATTTACCACAGAGACTACCTCGACGTCGGTTCTATGTTGTATGAACACATTCCAGTACTGGGCTGCGCGATCAAATCCATCAAAAAGAGAGCGAGTCGATAATGCGTATTATGATTACAGGCGCGACCTCAGGTATCGGCCAATCCCTAGCTAAAGATTACGCTCAGCAAGGGCATCAGGTGATTGCTTGTGGCCGCAATCCAGACAAACTGCAAGCCTTAGTTGATTCTCACGATACAGACATCGCGCATTCATCAATTACACCGCTCTGTTTCGATCTGACTGATTACCACAACTTTCCAGAGCTCGACCAAGACAAGCCGCTCGACCTGCTGATTTTAAATGCGGGTGATTGTGAGTACATCGACGACCCAGTGAATTTCGATGCCGAGCTTTTCGAGCGCGTCATCAACATAAACCTAATTTCAATTGGCTACGCCCTTAAAGCCTGGTTAAAAAACATCAAGCCCGGCGGCCGTTTGGTTTTAGTCAGCTCCAGCGCCAGCTTTTTACCTCTGCCAAGAGCCGAGGCTTATGGCGCTTCAAAGGCAGCCCTCACCTACTTAGGCAGAACACTTTCGGTTGATCTGGCAACGCACAACATTCATGTCTCAATTGTGCACCCTGGCTTTGTTGAAACGCCATTAACCGAGCGAAATACGTTCTCTATGCCTATGATTATTAGTAGTGAGGCCGCAACTCAGCGAATCGTAAATGGTATCGCTCAAGGAAAGAGTGAAATCGATTTCCCAAGACGATTCATCATGTTGATGAAGCTACTAAGAATGCTTCCAACCCCAGTTTGGCAAAAACTCGCTTCAAGGATGGTATAACAATGAAGAAAATCGCCATTATTGGTTCAGGTATCTCTGGACTCACTTGCGCGCATATATTAGACAAGCACCACGACGTAACAGTATTCGAAAAGAACGATTACGTAGGGGGGCACACCGCGACCGTTGATATTGAACATCAAGGCTCGGCGTTTTCGATAGATACAGGCTTCATCGTATTCAACGATCGAACCTACCCGAATTTCAATCAGCTTCTAGAACAACTCGGGGTCGAAAGGCAACCTACCGAGATGAGCTTCAGCGTCCACAACACGACGACCAAGTTTGAATACAACGGCCACAGCATAAATTCGTTATTCGCGCAGAGGAGCAACATCTTCAAACCTCAGTTCTGGTCTTTAGTGTCTGACATTCTCAAGTTCAACAAACTGTGTAAGGCTCAGTTTGAAAGCAATGAATTCACACCAGACGTTACCCTCGGCAGCTTCCTACGTGATAATCAATTTTCCGACTTTTTCAGTCAGCACTATATTCTACCGATGGGCGCGGCGATTTGGTCGACAAGCTTGGAAGAGATGGAAGAGTTTGAGCTCAAGTTCTTCATCCAGTTTTTCTACAACCACGGATTGCTCGACATTGCGAACCGTCCACAATGGTATGTGATACCTAAAGGATCGCGTTCTTATGTTGAGATCATCCTTTCACGCCTAAGTAAGCCTGTTGCACTCAATACATCGATTAAACAAGTGACTCGCCAAGAAACAGGCGTCACGATTGAATTTGAAGATGGCAGCACACAAGGCTTCGACGAAGTAATCTTTGCTTGCCACTCAGACCAAGCATTACGTCTGCTTGGTGATGCGACAGAACAAGAGCAACAGGTACTGGGCGAGATCCCATACAGCCGCAATGAAGTGGTTCTGCACACCGATACTCGCTTGTTACCAGACAGAAAGCTGGCTTGGGCAAGCTGGAACTACATGTTGGATGGTGACAGTAAACGACCTGCTTGTGTCACGTACAACATGAACATTCTGCAAGGCATCGAAAGCCAAGACACCTTCTGTGTCACCTTGAATCAAAGCGAAGCCATCGACCCAGAAAAAATCATTCGCAGCTTTGTTTATCATCACCCGGTACTTAATTCGAACACGGTCGAAGCTCAACACAAGCGTGAGCAGATATGTGGTAAAAACCAGACTCACTTTGCTGGTGCTTACTGGTACAACGGGTTCCATGAAGACGGTGTCCACAGTGCACTCGATGTGACCAAACGCTTCGGTTTAGATTTGAGCACGAGTTCAGCGCTATGAACAGTCAAGCCCTGACACCCGAGATGGGGTTAGCATCCGAAAAGAGTGAAGAGCTCAGCGGTATCTATTGGGGTAACGTCAGACATCGCCGCTTTGGCGACATCACCCATGAGTTCAGTTATCAGCTGTATATGATGGGGTTAGATCTTGATGAGCTGCCCCAAACCACAGCACGCAGTGCGCTGTTCGGAACTCATTGGTTCAACCCAATTCGCTTTGTCGAATCGGATTATCTCGCTGAAAAAAAAGAAAATGTCACCACGGATGAACCAAAATCACTTAAGCAACGTATAGCTTCCAAAGTGCAACAACTTGGTGGGGTTTGGTCTGATTCAAACCGTGTGACGATGCTGGCTCAGTGCCGCTGTTTGGGCATCTACTTCAGCCCAATCAACTGTTTCTTCTGTTACGACGAAACTGGAGATTGCAAGTACATGTTGGCTGAGGTGAGTAACACGCCTTGGCGAGAAAGACACTACTATCTCATCGACATGCACCAAGAGTTAAAGGTAAAAAAAGAGTTTCACGTTTCGCCGTTCATGGACTTGAACATGACTTATTTTTGGAAAATTAAGCCACCAGCGAAACGCACGTTAGTCCACATCGAAAGCCGCCGAGACGACAAGCTTTTCGATGCGACACTAGCCCTGACGAAACAGTCAGTAACCAAGACAAACATTAGACGTACGGTATTCAAGATTCCGGCGATGACGATAAAAGTCGTGATGGGAATTTATTATCAGGCTCTCAAATTATTCCTGAAAAAAGTACCGTTTGTGGCGCATCCAGACTCAACATCTTAAGCGCACAAAACAGAAATCGATTCTAGCTTGGGTTCGCTCCAGCCAAGGAGCAGACTCAGCTTAGTTGGCACAAAATATTAGAATGAGTTATCAGCGAGGTTTACATGGAACAGCTTGCCAAACAAAACAACAATATTGAACAACAAGCTAAAACCGTTGCTGTTTCAAGCAACTGTAAATATCGAGCTTTAATCTTTAAGGTTTTAGAAAGCCTGCAATTCGCAACGCTTGAGATCATTGAGCGCGACCAGCATTCGGTGTTCGGTGATCGAGAAGCAGACTTGAAAGGTCGAATCGTGATTCATGATGCGACCTTTTTTAGAGATGTCGTCATCAACGGCAGTATCGGCGCATCTGAAGCGTACATCGATGGTAAATGGACCAGCCCAAATCTAACGCGTGTGATTCAAATCATGGCTCGTAACCAAGCCCAATTGGATGAGCTTGATGACAAGACACAATGGATTTCTCGTATCAAAAACCTCTTGCTGCGTCGTAAGAATGCCAACACAGAGCAAGGCTCCAAGCGAAATATTCTCGCTCACTACGATATTGGCAACGAACTGTATGAACGCTTCTTAGATAGCTCGATGCAGTACTCTTCCGCTATCTACAGCGAAGACGCAGAAACCTTGTCGAAGGCTCAACAAAACAAAATGAAAACCATCTGTGAGCGATTAGAGTTGTCTGAAAAAGATAGCGTGGTCGAGATAGGCACAGGCTGGGGCGGCTTGGCCATCTTCATGGCGCAACACTACGGTTGCCATGTCACCACTACCACGATTTCAGATGCCCAACATGCGCTTGCTGAACAGAGAGTAAAAGCACTTGGTTTAACCGACAAAATCACCCTGCTCAAAGAGGATTATCGCAACCTCACTGGTGAGTACGACAAGTTGGTTTCTATCGAGATGATAGAAGCGGTCGGCCATGAATATCTACAAACCTTCTTTGAGAAATGTTCTTCACTGTTAAAGCCATCAGGCAAGATGCTGATTCAAGCGATTACTATTGCCGACAGTCGTTACGATAAATACCGTAAAGGTGTCGACTTTATTCAGAAGTACATCTTCCCCGGCGGTTGCCTACCTTCGGTTTCAGTGATGACCCAACATCTTGCGACCAGCACCGACCTTGTGGTTCAAGAAATTGATGACATTGGCCTGCACTACGCTCGAACGCTAAATGATTGGAACATCGCCTTTGAAAATAGCTGGGAAGAGTTAGAGTCCCTCGGCTATTCAGAAGAGTTTAAACGCTTGTGGATCTTCTACTTCTGCTACTGTGAAGGCGCATTCAAAGAGCGCGTGATCAGCACTCATCATGTAGTCGCAAGAAAACCTCGTTACTTTGGAGCAAAAGATGAAGCGGTTTTGGATTATTAATCTCGTACTGTTTCAAGCGACCTGGGTTTGCAGTGCCTTTTTTACCGCGCAAGCCCCGTTCGTCACACCACTGATTGTAGTGGTTCACTTCCTTCTATCACCGACTCGCAGTAGCGATTTGAAGATACTCATCTTATTACCATTGGGGCTGTTGCTTGATAGCCTCTTACTTCACTTCGGCGTGTTTGCCGTCGACTCTGAAATTGCTAATCAATCGTGGTTCCCGGTATGGCTTGTCTGCCTGTGGATCATGTTCTTAATCAGTTTTAACCACAGCCTAAATTGGCTTTTAAAATGCTCGAAAGTGATCTTGTTTGTCATAGGGTTCGTAGCAGGTACTAGTAGTTATTGGGGAGGCATCAAAGCAGGTGCTCTTCTTACTACTTGGCCAGATGCATCGGTAGTTGCTGCCCTTGCAATAAGTTGGGGGATTTTGTTGCCCTTACTGGTGGCCGCCTACTCCAACTTAATACAACCTAAAATGGCAATAACGAGGTGACTTATGGCTTATCCACGCAACCCGACACAAACGTTCAAACCTGAGCGCGGTATTGTTCGCGCTCATCAGCAAGCAAAAAACACACTTCTAAGCTTTATTACTCTCTCGTTAATTTTTGCTGCGCTGTTATTTGCCGGAAACGCTAAAGCCTCTGCTGTCGATGATTTAAGCAAACGTGGTGAAGGTGAAATGAGTTACCTGTTTTGGACTCTCTACTCGGCAGAATTCTACACGACTCCAACCAACTCTGAACGAGCCTTAAAGCTTGAGTATTACCGCTCTATCGATAGCAAAGACCTCGTAGACGCTACCAAAGATCAGTGGAACAAGCTTGGCTACTCTGACAGCAACATTCAACGTTGGTTGAAACCCTTGTACGCGATGTGGCCGAACGTGGAAGAAGGAAGCACACTCACGATTCGTGTCGCTGAAGATAACGTAAGTCGTTTTTATTTCGATGAACAACCGATCGGCACCATCCAAGACAAGCAATTTGGTGAAGCCTTTCTAGCGATTTGGTTGTCTGAAAACACCTCTGAACCCGGTCTTCGTAAACAACTTTTAGGTTTGAACAAATGAATCCAAAAACAACAATAATAAAATTTGCTCTGGCATTTTTTTCACTCACTTGGCTAGTGGGCTGTGGCTCTGCAAGTTTAGAAGACCATGTCGACACTACGCCAGAGCTCAAGCTTGAAACCTTTTTTAATGGCGAGCTAATGGCCTACGGCATGGTGCTCGACCGCTCTGGTAACTTACTGCGCCGCTTTGATGCCAAACTGATCGCGACTTGGGACGGTGACAACGGAGAAATAAAAGAGTGGTTCTCTTTTGCTGATGGCGAGCGCTCAACTCGCGTTTGGAATCTGATCAAAACGGGCGAAAACACCTATTCTGGGACTGCCAACGATGTCGTTGGAACCGCTTATGGTGAGACCGAAGGTTCAGCGCTGTATTGGAAATATGATCTAGAAATTGAAGTAGACGGCAGCACTTATGAAGTGGTGCTCGATGATTGGATGTTCTTGATGGACGACAAGCGCTTATTCAACAAGACTGAGATGTCCAAGTTTGGCTTTAAAGTCGGAGAGGTCATCTTATACATAGAGAAGATTTAATTTAGCTGCCGTTTCTGATTGTCAGTTTAAAATCGAGAACTACATCTACAGTACGTAACAAAACAGCCCACAGCGAAAATTGTGGGCTGTTTTGTTTGATCCCTCGAATAGCATACCTGCATGCTCAAGCCATTGTGCTAAGATGCGCCACCAGCATGCAAATGGGCTAGACTGACACTAAGCAGTCCCCATTTGTTTCGCTAAGCGTAGATTCCCTACCATGAATAATTGAAAAGGCTTTAAAGCATGAGCAAGTTGACCTCAGCGGAGCGTAAAGCTCGCGACAATGAACGTTTCTCACAACGCGTAAACGACCGCAGAGAAAAAGGTGAAGACGTAGTTGCTTACGCACTGACCAACAAAAAAGCTGTAAAATTCCTGACTAAGTCAGAGAAAAAACGTTTCAACGAAACGAGAGCGACTCTGCAAGAAGAGAAGCGAGTGAAAGAACAAGAAGAGCTTAACCGAATCGAAGACGCGTTCACGATCAAACAGTTCGACGACGAATAATCACTTATGATGACTCAAAAGCGCTGGCTCTATGTTTAGTAAATCAAAGCAAGCGTGAACTTAAATTATTATGCCAAGGTGAGCGTGAAAGTGTGCGACAATGCTCGGCGTAAATTCATATTCAAGGTTTATTATGAAACTTCTAGTTCGTAACCTATCGCGCTCTACCTCTGAGCAAGACATCCGTGTGCTATTTTCTGAGTTTGGCTCAGTAAAAGAGTGCAGCCTAGTTTTAGACCAAGAAACTGGCGACTCAAAAGGCTTTGCTTTTGTTGAAATGCCAGAGCAAGAAGAAGCTAAAGCGGCACTAAACAAGCTGAACTTGTCAAAGCTTGGCAAAAACACGATTCGTGTAAAAGTAGCGAACTCTTAATCGAGTCAATGCTTCATAAGCCGCATGGCTTAGCTTAACAGCAGCACAGATGATAAAGCCCGTAACGATATGACGTTTTCCAGCGCAATATCGTTACGGGCTTTTTGCTGCTCGCAATTCTCTTTTCACACGATTTGAATACGCCTACAGACCTTCATGTTCATCAATAGCACGTCTTGCTTCGGCCATTGAACATCCAGATTCCATCACCAGTTGAGCCACAGTCAATGAAGGTGTAGCGGCCAACAGAGATGCCAAACACACCACTGGTTTAGGCAGCACTTTGTCGATTGCAATTGCTATCCAACCGTCTTTTTCATGGGTTAACATCGTTTTAAATTCAATGAGTTGATGCTCTTGAGCGACCAACAGCCAATTACGCGAACGACGAACTCGTTTCAACTGACATCCACATTCCGCAGCATTCGCCATCACTTGGCTTTTATCACTCACACGATGTACAAAACTATTCAGTGGGACGCTAAACATAACTCTCTGCTAACCAATCTATTTCTACCACAATGTCCGTTTTTACCGAGTTCGCGATAAAGCAGTTTTTGTGCGCCAAGTGGTGCAGTTTGTCGAGCTGCTTAGCGGTGGGCTTTTTGGTACCTAAAAACACAATTTTAGGGCGCAGAGTCACCTTAGTGACAGACGAACGGCCAGATTCATCTTCTTCCAGCACACCGACGGCATCATCGACATAAGAGTCGATCACGTACTTCTGCTTTGCGGCAATGCCCAAAAAGGTCAGCATATGACAGCTAGAAAGTGCTGCGATAAACGCTTCTTCTGGGTCGACATTCGCTTCCACCGAAAACGGCAGTGGCACAACATGTCGGGAGGACGAAGCAGGCACAGTGACACCACCATCGAACTCCCACGTATGGCCGCGACTGTATTGATTGTCGTTAAAGGCTTCATCTTGCGCTTTTTGCCAGCGAATGAGCGCTCCATATTCAGACATAATTCCTTCCTTTTTTATGCTCAATAAATTAACGATCAGCTGGATGATTGACACCATCGTTGGTCACCACATCACCAATATCAAAAGGGTTCACCCCTTCCAAACAACCGATGTTAAAACCGTATTCATTTGGGCTAGAACGGCGTTGATGATGGGTATAGATACCGCAGTTTGAGCAGAAGTAATGCTTCGCAGTATTGGTATTGAATTGATAAAGCTTGAGATGCTCCGCACCTTTGAGGATCTTGATGCCATCCAGCGCAACAGAGCCCACAATCGCTCCCCTGCGACTACAAATAGAACAATCACAGCGACGTGGTTTTTCTATCCCGTTAGGTAAACTGAGCTCTAGTTCAACCGCACCGCAATGGCAGGTTGCCTTGTGAAAAGGTTGGATAACCGTATCTCCGACGACTTTCATTTTTATCTCCAATCACATCCTTATGTTGGTCGTATCATAACCAGTTCAATACTCTCTGTCCGTAGCCAGTTGTTGAGTTCGAGAGATCTGTCATGCGCTGCTTCTCGTCTAATCTAACTAGACTTTTCAACCAAATCTCCAAACCGCTCAAACAAGAAATCAAGAAACAACCGGATACGCTTAGGCTGATACTTCTTGCTGATGTACACCACATTCAAATCGGCACTCGACACCGACATCGCGGTATTGAAGTTCTTCATATAGCCATTAAGCAGAGTCACAAGGCGTTGGTTATTGATGTCGTCTTGCACATCCAGCACCGATTTAAGAGCAATGCCCTCTCCGTTTAATGCCCAGTAGCGAATCACTTCGCCGTCATCTGAAAATCGCTTTGGAACAACAGTAATCGACTTCTTCATATCATGATCTTGGAAGTGCCATGTCTTGAGCTCTTCATTGCTGCGCAGCATGGCTAAACAGTCGTGTTCAACCAAGTCTTGTGGCGTTAACGGTGTTCCATGCTTGGCAAGATATTCAGGTGAGGCACACAACACACGTCGGCTTGGCGACAAGCGTCTGGATATCAAACTGCTGTCGACCAACTCTCCATAACGGACCACGATATCCATGCCAGATTCAGCAATGTTCGAGAGGTTATCGTTCAAATAGAGGTAAGGGATCACGTCGGGATATTGCTGACAGAACTCAGAGAGAATAGGAAGAATGTACTGTTTTCCGATGTCTTTCGGTGCGGCGATTTTGAGTGGACCTTTGACCTCTTTGACGCCATTTTGAATCAGGTTTTCGGCCTCACTGACATTATCCAATATCTCCAAACATGCCTTGTGATACAGCTCTCCAGAGTCGGTCAAAGACACATGGCGCGTACTTCGATTCAACAACTTCACACCATATCGTTCTTCAAGCGCTTGAAGCCTTGCTGTCATCGTCGCAGGTGATAAACCTAGTTCACGCCCCGCCGCCGCTAACCCGTGATGCTTAACAATGCTCACGAACATCGCCATATCTGAAAACTTGTCCATTCACCTCTCCTACTATTCATCCAATCCGAATAATGATTTCATATTTTAGTCAATTATCAAATTTAGTCGAATAAATATAATGACAACCATCAGCAGAACACGCAGGAATTCAGAACATGAACAACGAACTTACAAACCAAGAAAAACACACATTCGTCATCATTGGTGGAACATCAGGTATCGGCAAAGCATTAGCAATGCAATTAAGAAACGAAGACAACACAGTACACATTGCCAGCCGACACACCGGCGTTGATATCAGCAATGAGAAATCGGTTTGTGAATACTTCGAATCGATCGGTGCATTTGATCACTTGGTGATAACCGCGGGTTCATACGCTCCCGCAGGAAAAGTGACAGACGTTGCTATCGCAGACGCAAAAGCAGCATTTGATACCAAGTTTTGGGGAAGCTTAAACGTAGCCAAGCACGCCGCACGTTACATGACGCCAAACGGCTCTATCACGCTCACGACGGGCATGTTGTCTCGCAAAGTAGTGGCTGGCACTTACGTAAAAACCGCCATCAACGCCGCGCTAGAGAGCGTGACTAAAGTACTGGCGAAAGAGCTATCACCCATTCGCGTCAATGCCGTTAGCCCGGGTTTAACCATGACGGAAGCCTACAAAAACATGGACGATTCTGCTCGTGCAAGCATGTACGACAACGCCAAAAACAATCTACCCGCAGGCAAGGTTGGCGAGCCTTCAGAAGTGGCTATGGGTTACCTATTCGCGATTAACAACCCATACGTAACAGGGTCAATCATCGACATCGATGGCGGCGCTCTACTCGGCTAGAACACCCCGAAAAGACACAAAGAACAATCGTTAGGGCGCTTATCTCAACGTCCTAACAAATAAGAATTTACATAGGTAACTCATCATGAAATCAAAAGCCATGACACAAGAAAAGATGCCATTCCAAGTTTGGATACTGACACTCGCTGCATTTGCAATCGGCACGGCTGAGTTTGTTATCGCAGGCATTCTTCCACAGATCGCCACATCACTTTCAATCACAGAAGGCCAAGCTGGCTACCTTATCAGTGCTTACGCGTTGGCTATCGTTATCGGTGGACCAATCTTAACCATCTACCTTGCACGTTTTAACAAGAAGATGGTGCTGATTGGCTTAATGGCACTGTTCATTATTGGCAATGTATTGTCAGCCCTAGCGCCTAACTATCCTTTACTGCTCACCAGCCGCGTGATTGCAGGCTTAGTTCAAGGTCCTTTCTATGGCATAGGTGCGGTTGTCGCAACCAACCTTGTGTCGGAAAAAATGGCAGGCCGCGCGGTTGGTCAGATGTTCGCAGGCTTAACGCTCGCTAACGTTCTTGGCGTTCCAGCGGGTACATGGGTTAGCTTGCAATTCGGCTGGCACACCACCTTCTTTACCGTGGCTGCACTTGGCACCATCGCGATGATTTCTATCCTAACGTCAATCAAATCAAGCGGTCATAGCGAAGCAAAAGACATCAAAACTCAACTAATGGCATTTAGAAATCCAATGCTTCTTATCAGCTTGGCGATCACCGCTTTTGCTTGGTCTGGGTTTATGACGCTTTACGGATACCTTGCGCCAATCGCTATGCACATCACCGGCTACGGTCAAGAGTCTGTTACTTGGATCTTAGTGGTTGTGGGTGTCGGCTTAATCATCGGTAACACCTTGGGCGGACGTTCTTCAGATAAAAACCTAGGCAAAGCTTCAATGTTTTGGGCCGTCGCAATGATCGTTTCATTGGTTGTAGTTGGCCTTGTGGTAGACAACAAAATCCTATTCGTTGCAGCGGCATTTGTCTTTGGTATTGCATCATTTGCGAACGTTCCAGCCATGCAACTTCGAGTGATGAACAACGGTGGCGAAGGCCAAGAGCTAGCAGCAACCGCGAATATCTCAGCGTTTAATTTAGCCAATGCCTTTGGTGGATTCCTTGGCGGCATGGTACTCGACAGCCAACTAGGCGCAGGCATGATTCCATTCGCAGCCGTTGTTGTCCCAGTGATTGGTTTACTGCTTATCGCCAAAGCCAACCGAGCGGGCAAGCCACAAAGCAACTCTATTTTCAGCCCAGCAGAAAGCAAATAACGCGGCTATAGCCCCAATAAAAAACGAAAGATCACACCATTAAAACAAGGTAGAAACCATGAACAAATTATTTGAAAAATCAGAACTGAAAGGCCTAGAACTGCAAAATCGCGTGGTTATGGCACCCATGACACGCGCTCGTACTAGCCAACCTGGAAACGTGCCAAACGACATGATGGCAACCTATTACCAACAACGCGCAAGTGCTGGGCTTATCATCACTGAAGCGACCCAGATTTCAGATGACTCTCAGGGTTACTCATTCACACCCGGCGTTTATACCGATGCACAAATCGAAGGCTGGAAGTCAGTAACAACAGCAGCCAAAGAGCAAGGTGCCGCGATATTCTGCCAACTATGGCACGTAGGCCGAGTATCACACCCTACCTTTCAAAAAGGCGAGTTGCCGATTGCCCCTTCAGCATTAGCACCAATTGAAACTCAGGTTTGGATCTCTGATGAGAATGGAAACGGCAACATGGTGGATTGCATCCAACCAAGAGAGATGACTCAAGCAGACATCGATCGTGTTGTTCAAGATTTTGCTAACTCAGCGAAAAAAGCGGTCGAGGCAGGGTTCAATGGCGTCGAGATCCACGGTGGCAATGGCTACCTTATCGATCAATTTCTAAGAACCAACTCAAACAAACGCACCGACAACTACGGCGGTAGCCGCGAGAACCGACTTCGTTTTCTAATCGAAGTGGTGGATGCAGTGATTGATGCGATTGGTGCCGATAAGGTGGGTGTTCGTTTAGCTCCGTTCATCACCTTCAAAGACATGAACTGCCCAGACATCGTGCCAACGATTTTAGAAGCGTCAAAGGAACTGCAAGCTCGTAATATCGCTTATCTACACCTATCAGAAGCCGATTGGGATGACGCGCCTGTGATACCTGAAAGCTTCCGTGTCGAACTAAGAGAGTTGTTCTCTAACACCATCATCGTTGCTGGCAGCTACACACCAGAACGCGCCGAAGAAGTGTTAAGCAAAGGCTACGCCGATCTCGTCGCATTCGGTCGCCCATTCGTTGCTAACCCAGATCTAGTTTCACGCCTACAAAACGGCAGCGAACTATCCAATCTCGATGGCGCCACTCTGTTCGGCGGCAACGAAAAAGGCTACATCGATTATCCAGCGTTGTAGTGGTAAAACATTAAATAAACACCAAGCCTGCATGAGTCCTGCAGGCTTGCCTCTTTAGAAACGTGACCGATTCGATACCTTTTCACACTCAAAAATTCACTTGCATATTTTTACCTAAACCACTGTTATATTTGAACTTTACATCAAATTTAAATTATAAAAATATCAATAATAATTAGAATTGAAACGAGGACTCTCCATTGTTCAATGTAGGACAGGTTTACAATCGACGCACAGATATACACGGTCGCTACAAAGGTCAGCAATATGGTGGTATAGCTACGCCTGCAGCCTCCCCATATGTATTTATCTTCACTAGCGATGCTGGTGAAGAATTTGGCTACTCTGATGGTTTTAGTGCAGACGGCACTTTCCGATATACAGGAGAAGGCCAAGAAGGTGATATGAAAATGGTTAAAGGAAACTTGGCCATCTTTAAACACCAAAACAACCTTAAAGAGATTCTCTTGTTTGAATCTGTCTCAACTGGTTTTGTTAGATTCGTTGGAGTTTGCAACTACATCTGTCATCACATTGAGCAACGCCCCGACAAGAACGATCAACTTCGTGATGCAATAGTTTTCCATCTAGATATCGTCCCACAAAGTGTCAGCAATACCATTCAAACACCAAAAGCTTCATATCTAACGAAGCCAACTAAAAGTAAATCCTTGAAGCAATTACGAGACATCGCTTTAGCTTCAACGCCACTTCAAGCTGACCCTAAAGAACAACTCACTCACGTGAAGTATCGTAGTGAAGCCATTAAGCTCTACGCAAAAAAGAGGGCAAATGGTATCTGTGAAGGTTGTGGAGTACCCTCACCTTTTGAGACCAAGTCAGGCCCTTACCTAGAAGTGCATCACCTGACACGGTTAGCTGATGGCGGCGCTGATTGCCCCGAAAATGTGATTGCACTTTGTCCGACTTGTCATCGTGAAGCGCACTACTCAGTGGGAGCTGCCGATTTCAATGCAAAACTCATCGAGAAAGCACTAAAGATTGAAGAGCAACTGTTGTAAAAATTTCCGACAGGCAAAAGAAAGGCTCGCATGACTAGTGCGAGCCTTATGCAGTTTAGGGGGTAAACCACAATCTGATATTAATTAGGGGTAATTATTTAACTTATGAGCCATTATGCACTTGTGCGCATTGATATTCTATTTTTAAATGATTCACTGCAATTAATCAATCGATAAAAGTTAGCGTTTGGTCAATTTAAACCACATAAATAACAGTGTTTTAGTGAACGACGTCTAGAAAATCATCATAAAATCCATAGAAATCAGATTTATAGACTTCTCATTTGCCAATACCCTTCACCGTTAGTCGCGAGTTGGCTGTGTAAATAATCAAGCGTATCTGCGACCATTCCCGCAATGCCTTGTGGTGGATTGAACAACAGCAAGCCACTGCCGATCAGGCGATCATCCCCCTTGGGATCTCTTAGTCGCAATTCAGATTTAATCGGACTTGGCAGCAAACCATCTTTCACCGCGGTCACGCAGTGGTTCAAAATCAGTGAGCTCTTATCATCCGTGTAGAGCGGATACCAAATCAGAGCAGATACCTTCTCAGATTGCTGATACGCCTTGACCAAGGCATCAATCACCGCGAGATATTCAGAATCGGTTTCATAGGGTGGGTCAATAACAATCAGGTGATGATTATCGTGCTTAGCTACATCATCAGGCAGCGCTTTAAGCCCGTCGCCTGCGGTGATTGTTAGCTTGCTTGAAACATCAAGATCGCGTTGCAACTTCTCAATATTGGTTTGAAGTAAGTCGGCTTCGTCTTGCTGAATATCGGAAAAATAGAAGCTGTCTTGGCTGCGACCTTGTTGATAGGTAATGGCCGCAGAGCCGGGGTACAGCGTGATAAGCTGACTAGGATTGTAGTATTCCAGAACCGACATAAATGAAGCGAATGACTCTGGAAGGTAAGCCTTGTTTCGCCACAAGTACCCGACCCCTTCAGCAAACTCACCCGCATGATTGCTTGGTGCTGTGGTTAGGTCATAACACCCTGTACCAGAGTGGGTGTCGATAACATTGAGGCGTGAATGTTGCTGCATTAATGACTGAACAAGTGCACTCAATACGGGATGCTTGAGTGCATCACCGTGGTCGCCTACATGACATTGATGTCGATATTCCATTCCCTTGCCTCATTTCTACGAACTTCATCTAAACATACTTCATATAATGTGGGCGTGCCTGCTCAATCCATCGTTTTTTGAAATAGGCTCTCTTTTCTGTAACTGTTTGACTCTTAAAAATAAAGCCCCTCGCTTTGTTATTAACGAAGGGCTTTATTGAGTTCAATCACTGAGTTTTGGTGCTATCTAATAAGATAAACCTAAGGGTACTCACCCTCAACCTCTACTGGCGGTTTCACTTGGTAGTGACAAGGCTGTAGGCCAAGTAGTTTAGGCAGTGTGATACCAACTGAAACTGAAGACCACGTACCGCTGACAATACCTACCACCAATGCAATCGCGAAACCTTGCAGTGCCGCACCACCAAGTAGCCAAAGCGCAGATACGGTGATTAGCGTTGTGCCTGACGTCACCATGGTGCGTGAGAAAGTAGCTTTAACCGATTCGTTAAGCAGGTTATCAGTGTCACCATTTGGATTGCCACGCAGCATTTCACGAACACGGTCGGCGATGATGATTGAGTCATTCAATGAGTAACCCAAAATCGCCAACACGGCTGCCAATACGGTCAAGTTGAACTCGAACTGAGTAAAAGCGAACAGACCCAAGATAAGCGTCACATCATAGATGATCGCGGCAAGGGCACCCAATGCCAGACGCCATTCAAAGCGCACGCTCAGGTACAGCATGATCATCAGGAAACACACCAATACCGCCAAGCCACCTTGATCCACCATGTCTTGACCAACTTGAGGGCCAACCACACTGCTGTTAAGCACTTTTACTTGGTCACTTACAGAAGACAAAGCATCTACCAAGTTTGGCTGTGGTGCGTCAGTCAGTTGGCTATAACGAATTGTCCAGCGGTCTTGCTCTGCCATACCAACCACTTGCACGTCTTGTTGGAAAGCCGTATCAAGTTTGGTTTTTAACGCATCTTTGGTTACTTGATCAGAGAGCTGAACCTCAGCAACCACACCGCCTGTGAAGTCCAAGCCCCAGTTGAAACCTTTCACTGCCACCAGCATCACAGAGCTCATGAACAGTACAATAGAAATCACAGACATCACCTTACGAAGGCGAGTCATATTACTGTTTGAAAAATAGCGGTCTGAAATAGTCATTTTTGAAATACTCATGCTTAAATCCTTACATCGTGGCGTTGGTCACGCCCCCAAACCAAATTGATGATCGCTCGTGAAGCAAAAATGCCCGTAAACATACTGGTTAGAAGACCTAAGCCCAGTGTCAGAGCGAAGCCCTGAATCGGTCCATTACCTATTGTGTATAGAGCCACAGCAACGATCATGGTGGTGACGTTAGCATCGAAAATTGACGAGAATGCGCTATCGAAACCACGATCGATAGAGCTAGCAAAGCTGCGCCCTTCTTTCATCTTGTCTCGAATACGCTCGAAGATAAGCACATTAGTGTCTACCGCCATACCAACGGTCAGTACCAAGCCCGCAATACCCGGCAGAGTTAATACCGCACCCGGTAGCAAGGCAATCAAACCAAACAACGTGGTCATATTAACCACCAATGCACAGTTCGCGACCCAACCAAGGCGGCGGTACCATAGCGCCATAAACGTTAGAGTAAGACCAAGGCCAAGAGCCAAAGCAGCAAAGCCATTCGTTACGTTTTCAGCACCCAGAGATGGGCCAATGGTACGCTCTTCAATGATGGTAACAGGCGCTGTTAATGAACCCGCACGTAGCAGTAGAGCAAGCTCTTGTGCTTCAGCCATGCTGCCTGCACCAGTAATTCTGAAACGGCTGCCCAGTTGAGACTGGATGTTTGCCACACTGATCACTTCACTGGTTTTCTCGCTGTTACCGGCTCTGTCGCGGCTGTATTCGCTGTAAACGGTTGCCATTGGCTTGCCGATGTTATGGCGAGAAAACTCAGACATTTTCTTACCACCAGAAGAATCAAGCGTGATGTTTACTTCTGCACTGCCCATTTCACCAATGCCACTGCGTGCATCGATAATGTGTTCACCGCTCAGCACTGCTTTGCGAGCAACCACGACACGATTGCCATCTGAATCTTTTAGCGTTTGAGTATTGCGCGTTGCGTTGTCGTACACAGAGTAGAACGCTAATGAAGCCGTAGCACCAATCACGTCTTTCGCAGCTGCAGGGTCTTGTACACCCGGTAATTCGATACGGATACGGCTTTCACCTTGGCGTTGAATCGATGCCTCAGTGATGCCTAGCTCTTCAATACGGCTGCGCATGATTTGCAGGTTTTGTTGAACCGTTAGGTTGCGTAGCGTTCTTTGTTCTTCTTCAGACTGAGTTAACGTTAGCGATTTATCTGAACGGTCACGTTGCCATTGTGGGAACTCTTCACGAATCAGTTTCTGTGCTTTCTCGAAATCGGAATCAGTACGGAAGTTAAATTCAACTTGGTTGTTCACCACTTTACCGCGTGCATAACGCACTTGGCTGGTGATTTCATCGACCACAGATTGCGCTTGTGCGTGGTAAACCGGTTCCATGTCCACTTCTAGCAGGAACTGCACACCACCACGTAAGTCAAGGCCTAGCTGAATCGGTGCGAAGCCCATGTCAGTCAACCATTTCGGTGCTGCTGGCTCCATCGCTAGCGCAACCGTCGCGTTGTCCAATAGGCGCTCATTCAGCACCTCTTTGGCTTTCGCTTGTTGCTCTGCATCTTCCAAGATCACAACCAAACGGTTGTCTTTTTGAAATGCCGATTTGGCTTGAATGCCTTCGCTCGCAAGGTATTGGGTAATTTGGCTCGCATCGATGGTCTGTTCGGAACGATTGTTAATTTGAACCGATGCATTCTCGCCATACCAAGAAGGTAAAGCACTCAGAACCATGATGATGATAGTGGCGATAAGCACCACATATTTCCACTTTGAGTAGTGGTTTATTTGTTTTCTTTGAATGCGTTTTTTCACAGTCAAGATCTCTTCTTTGAACTAATATTTTGCAAACACGAGCAATGGCTAATCGCAACCAGAACAAGCTGATTGAACGGTAGTGATGCTAAAGCTGATGTCGCTATGTTTGTCTTGTTTAACTGGCGAGCTCAACGGGCACAAGTGACCATCGATACGACCAATTTAGGGTCAAACGATTAGCTAAGAAGTTCTCGGAAATGCGAGTATTGGATGTTGCCCTCTTTCCACCCAGAAAGCCGGGAGGACGGAGAACTCACAATACTGGTCCAGTGCTGCTTGGAATCCAACAACGGCGTGTTGAAGAGCAGAGAAGCCAGTATTGAAGGGGGAGAGAAGTCGATCAGTAGATGATAAGCAGGCTCAAGGTCGGCCACGCTTTCTTGCTCATTACTGAGCATACGTCGAAAGGCTGTCGCTTGAAGGCTCGATTCAGTGTCGTGATAGTTGGAACTGTCATCTAATGACGTGGTGCCAAACTGAACCTGATCGCATTCCATGTAGCTCGACGGGTTATCCGCAGCAGCTTGTTTACAAAGATTATTCTGCGAAGGCTGCTCTTGAGCGGATTGGATTTGGAATGGCTTAGAAGGGAACGAATAGCCGTTAGAATTCACTAAGCCAAAGCTCAGTAAAAACAACATTAAGACTAATCGGGTACCTAATTTAAGCAATCTAACATCCAAACAACATTCTCATAGATCGCCAATCTACAATACAAATGAAATGCTGTCTTGATTTAAAACATTTTTTTAGAAAATGATTCGATGCAACCGATTAAGCACCCTCGCAATTTAGATTTACATAGATCTAAAACGGCTTAATAACTGGTGATGGATAGATGTTATGAATAGTAGAAAAACAAGAAAGCCAAGCGGTGCTCGCTTGGCTTTGAGTTGTCTCTTTCTGTTGATTTCAGGCTTTAGGACGCATGATGTTCTTAACCTTACGGCTATTTTCACCAAAGATGCGTTGGACAAGTTGATTCATGTCTTCCGCAGTGATCGACCTCGCCACTCGTTCGACTTGAGACAAAGCTTCGACACCGTAACCATGTAGCAGGTAACGAGACACAAACCACGCTTGGTCGATAGAGCTATTCTCTAGAGGCGTAAAATCAGCTTCAAACTGTTTCACGACTGCTTGCATTTCCTTTTCAGAGACGCCTTGTAAAAGGTCTGCAATCACCTTATCGATCGCCACTTCGACTTGTTCAACGTTCTCCGGCGCTACCATCGCCCCGATCACCCACTCACCACTCAATTCACTATCTGCGGATGCTGAATACGTATAAGGCGAGTAATCTAAACTCAACTCTTCACGAATATAGGTATCTAAACGAGCCGCCAGCAAGCGTTGCAGTAAGTCTTCCATGAAAACATCTTTTGCCGACATTTTAACTTCAACGCTAGGCTGAGAGATAACTCGTAGGATGTACTCTGCACTATTCACATTGTTGATCGCCAAATCAATGCGTGATTCAGTTGGCTGCTTGTAAGCCACCTTAAAGTCAGGAACCTCGGCTTTTTCTAATGGAATCGAAGCCAAGTATTGCTGAACCAAAGGCTTTAATTCACTTGGGTCGATATCACCCACAATCACCAATTGGTTATGTCTCAATTGACCAAACAGTTGCTGGTGAAGATGACTAAGATCTTCCACGGAAACCGCTTCAACACGCTCTTTATCAACAAGATGATGACCACTTTCCTGACGATAAATATTGTGGTTTACCGCTCGTTCAAACTGGCCAACAGGGCTGCTCAAGAAAGATTCTTGACCTTGTACAAACTCCTGCTTAACGGCCTCTAACTGCTCGGGAACAATTTTAGGCGCAGTGATGAAGGTATAAAGCGCAGCAAACGTGTCTTTAAGCCCATCTTTATTAATATTAAATTCAATACCATGGCGGGTGTTGCCAATAAAGGAATCGGCTCGAATATCTTCGCGGTCAAAATACGCTAAAAGCTCAGAACCCGTAAATTCACCAACACCACTTCGAGCGAAGGTAGGTAACGCAACTTCAACGGCTGGGTATAAGCTTGGATCCAAAGCGGCTTTTCCACCGAGGCTCATGTACATCACACCAACATCATCGCCAGCAAGATAATCACGCAAGTACCACATGTCGATACCATTGCTTAGCGTCCACTTTTGGATGTATGGGTCTACGGACATTTGTTCAGCAAGCACAACATCGCCTTGCGAACTAGGTACAGCAAAGGCACTTGCTGTTCCAATCGTAAGCGGTGGAATTCCCGTCTCGCTATACGTGGCTTTTAAACTATCTAGAGAGTTGATGATCGCTGTTCTGTCTTCAGAGTCATCCATCCCAATAACGAGGAAGTAATCATCAGAAAGTAGATTTTTGATGTTGTCGTTAATCACTTCAAGGCTCAAGTTAGCAATGAAGGCTTCCAAACTGACTTGGTAGTCTTTCTGTGATTGGACAATTCGATCAGTGACTAACGCTCTCGCTTTGTAGCTCGCATGTTCAACGCTGTCCATTTTATCCCAGTCATGCTCGATGTTATCCAGCAAGTCTTGGTAGTAGTGCTGTTCGCCAACAATATCCGTTTGCGAAACGCCAAAATCACGCAATGATGCCAATGTAGAAAGCAGATCTTGTTGAATCACTTCACGACCGCCAGCCGGAAACCCAACACTTATTGAAGAATAGTGCAGAGCACCCATTCGATAGCCATCAGACGCTATCCATTGAGTCGGCAGAGCTGCATCATTGAATACTGCTTCTAATCGTTGTCGAATCAATTGTTGAACGGTTTCATCCAACCAGCGTTGATGCTGCTGTGCATGATTTTCAACTCGATTTAAACCTCGGTTAAACGTCAGAGTGATGCTTGGCGCTTCTCTTCCTGCGTACTCAACATAATCATCTTCATTGAACGAGGTCACTTTCTGTTTTTCTGGTCGCGGCGTGTCGCCACGCTCCCAGTTCGAAAACTTCTCTTCAATGAGTGGAATCACGGTCTTGATATCCACATCACCAGAAACGACCAGTTCAACTATTTGAGGTTGATACCAAGTCTGATAAAAGTTGGTGATGCCTTGAGGAGTAGCATTCACAATCGACGATTTAGTGCCTAATGCATCTTGCGATTGGTACGGGCTGCCTTCAATGAAGTGGTCAAAGAATTTCTCTCCGAATGACTTATCATCGAGGCGAGCCATACGAAACTCGCCAAGAACCACGCCTTTTTCTTTTTCAACTTCTGAACTTGATAGATCCAGACCGTCACCAATGTCACGCATCCACGTCAGGGCAGACTGCAATTGGATGTTATCTGGCAAATCTAACTGGTATACCGTCTCTTCATAAGAGGTGTAAGCATTAATATCAGCGCCAAAGCTAGCGCCTGCGTCTTCGAATAAGCGAATCACATCGTTCTGAGAGAAATTTTTACTGCCATTGAATGCCATGTGTTCCAAGAAGTGCGCATAGCCTTCTTGTTGAGAAGTCTCTTGAATTGAGCCCGCGTGCACGACTAAACGAACAGATACGGATTCTTCATGATCTGGATAAACATGGTAGGTAAGGCCATTTTCTAGCTGGCCTGATGTCCATGCCGGATCCGGCTGGATTGGCGTTTCGGTAGTTTTTGATGTTGAGCTACAGCCAACTAAGGTGAGGCATAGAGCCGTCGCTAAATAATATGTTTTCATAACAACCTCTTAATGTCATTCATCGACAATATACAGATTGAGCTAACGATTATTATTTAATATTGAACCTGGTGAGTATCTTTGTGATCTAGATCTTTATTTTATAAATCATCAATCGTTATGTAAGATCGCTGTGCTCATTTAAATAGGCATTTAGATAAGAGCCTATTACATCTATTTAGAATCAATAAGCTACATAAATTTCAGCCAGTTCTCTACATACCCTTAAACAACGCTTGTGAGGCACGGCTGATCGGTAGCTTTTCCCCTGACACATAAGCCGACATCTGACCGGAGAGTCCTTTCTTCACCTTATCAATGGCCGACACTTTAACCACCACCGAGCGATGGATCTGCCAAAACTCATCCGGGTTAAGCTGCGCAATCAGCTCTTTTAATGACACGCGAAGAATAAACTCCTCTAGCGATCCCCCTTGGCCTTTTTTGAATATCGAGACGTACTTGTCTTCCGCTTTGAAGTAAGCCACATCATCGACGGCGATTAGGTGAATGTCTTCCCCAACACTGGCTTTGAGCCACGTGAGATACTTTTTCTGCGATAGATAAGGAGGCTGCGTTTGCTGTGAGGTCGATTGTGATAACTGTTGAAGCTGAGCCATTAACACAGTGATATCGGGCTGTTCTGGTGTAATACCTGATTGTGTTTGATTGCTCGACAGACGTGCTTGAACCTTCTGACAGGTAGCGAGTAGACGCTCTTCGTTGATTGGCTTCAGCAGGTAATCCATCGCATTGTGCTCAAAGGCTTTGACCGCGTATTCGTCATAAGCCGTAATAAACACAATCAATGGCGGCGAATCTAGCTTGTTGAGTTGTTTCGCTAGTGAGATTCCATCCAGCTCAGGCATACGAATATCGAGAAACGCCACATCGGGCTTAAGCTGCTGAATACTTTGCATCGCCTCCAAACCGTTTTGTGCCTTGCTGACGATCTCCAGCTCCGGCCAAACCTCAGCCAAGCTCTTGTCGAGATGGTGCCTCAACAGTGCTTCATCGTCTGCGATAATCGCCGTTACGCTCGGCTGTATTGCTGGGTTGTTCATGGTTAATCCTTTAAATTCACACTGTAAATCGTCTATTTTTCATCACTGTTCTGTACTTTCTGGAGTGTCGTTCTAGACAACTGCGTCAGTCAGCGGTAACAGGATCGTCGAGACTACCCCGCCCTCAGTTTGTTCAGTAATCGTTAGACTCGCCTTATCACCATAAAGGGTTTCGATTCTTTGACGAATATTGCTTAACCCGACACCATGACCCGTATTCGCAGAGGGCGTTTTCAACCCCGCACCACTGTCTGACACTTCAATCTTCAACTGCTCTGCTTGTTGAGTAATACGGATACTCACTTGGCCACCCGCTGCTTTGGGTTCGATGCCGTGCGTGAGTGCATTCTCGACCAAGGGTTGAATCAAGAACGGTGGAATCACCTGTAAATTGCTAATCTCGTGTGTTTCAATCGAAAACGCTAAGCGCTCACCCAAGCGTATCTTTTGGATATTAAGATAAGCGTCTAACAAATCGACCTCTTGTGCGATGGTCGATTGCTCGGTGCGGCTGTTTTTCAAAGTCACACGCAACAAGTCAGTCAATTTTTCGAGCATCAACTTGGCTTTCGCGCTGTCACTCTCAATCAATACATTGATGGTCGCAAGCGTGTTGAACAAGAAGTGCGGTTCAATTTGGCTTTGCAGTTGCTTAAGCTGACTCAGCACCACCACCTTCTCTTGATCGGCCTGACGACGCTTGGCCACTTCCAATTCGTTATCGGCACGTAACTGCTGCTCTCGGGTATAGAAATAGTAATAACAAACTGAACAAAAGATCACGCCCAATAGCACTACAGATTTAAGGTCCGAGATATTTGTCCCGAAATATCCGTTCAACCAATAGTGTGCGTTCAAGGTACCAAAGGTCATCGCGATCACCATTGAGATACCCACATCAAACACCTTTGATTTCCTCTTAAACACCTCAACCAAGATAAAAGAGGATCCCACCGCGCTGTACCCAAAACCAAAGCTTATCGCGAGATTGACCACAAGGTCTCCACCCCAAATCGTTTGAGTGGTGATGGCAATGACGAAACAAAACAGAGTGGTCAGCGTGAAGCTTTTAATCCATGGAAACTGACTGTTTGAAGAAATGTTCATTAAAATCGTCCTTTGATATTTATAAGAATCATATGACTATCGGGTAAGTTGGCGTAAGCAGAATCACTTTTACCGCCTAGAAAGCGTGCAGCAAGTTCCAAATCCAACGATGAATGACCATTATCTAAAGCCTGATAGTTGAGCCACTGGGTAGCAATAAAGCCGCCGTCTTGAGGAGACAACATGACGTCGAATGTCGGCGTGATATCTTCGAGCCAGCCATGTGTCGAATCCAAAGACCAGTGAAACATGATGTTGTGTTGAACCAAATTGGCGTGTTGATAACCTTGAGCGTAAGAACCAGCCAGTGAAGCTGTCATCGGATTAACCGACAAAGACTCGGCACTTTCTATGGCACTTTGCCACTCAGAATTGCTCCAAGCGCGGCTATCAAACCAGTATTCCAAGACTACATTGTGCCCCGTGTCATTGGCCCATGTTAATCCGGCTAACGCTTGATAAACTTCGCCCTGCTCTTCAAGATAAACCGGTTTAAGCATTGAATCAGGCTGACTGTAGCCAAGGCTTTGTCGCTGATAAACCATCGAACCATGAAACTCCCACGCGAGGTTTAATACCGAAACTAAACTCGCCCCAAGCAAGCCGTGACGTACATCGTCGTAATAAGCGACCCATTGATATTCGTGCTCGCCCACTAAGTTGTAACGACGTACCCCAAAACCTTGTTGCTGATTCTGCTTTTCGAATTCATTCACGTCTTGGGAAGTCCATGAAGAATCGCTATAAAGCAGTGTCCACTCGCCCGTCATATCGAACAATGATGCCGAAGCCACACCTGCGCCCTCTTCTGCAACAATGCCCACTGGGTTTTGTCGGTAAGGCTTGATGATGTCTAACGGTCGGTAGCCATAACCCACGCCCCAATCCAAACGAACCTTACCAAGCGTGACATCAAGATAGTGGTCACCGAACGCTGAATTCGACATCTCAACACCACCTTGCCAAAACAACTCACGCACAATGAATTCAGATTCAAAGCTCGCGTCTTGTTGTTGAGGGTTATTGCTTAGAATATCGTTGGCTTTCACTGCGAACAGACCAAGCCAATTGCCATATCCAACCTCTAGATCCAGCAAGCCATTTAAAGACTGACGATTATCAGACGCTAAAGGGTTGAATGGCGACTCTCTCGATTCAACCGCTTCTGCACTCAGTTGCCAGTCCCACGCCAAGCTCAGATCGTCCGCTTGAATCGTGTTACTCACACAGAACAAGGCAAGCAAAATAGCGATTGAAGACTTTATGTGGACTCGGCGATTGGAAGCTTTCATGACGTCCACCTAAAGCCCAGACACGCTGTTACGCGATAGGTAGGCAGGGTTGTAATATTTGTCTTCCAAGCTTTGTTCTATCACTTCGCGATACTCAATCACGGTTTTCTTACTCGGTTGAATCTTATCGAGCAAGGTCATCGACACCACTGTTGGTAATCCATCACGCACGCCTTCAGTAAACCAAGCTTGTTTCGCCAGTTTTCCAGAACGCAGATACAGATCCGCTTTAACTGGGAATGCACGGTCTGCTGTTAACCACAAATCAATCGACTGGTAACTCGCCCCCTTGGTTTTCGCCGCGAGCTTTAAGTGATGGGTATCGAGTGTCTCGCCAGTCGGCATCTCAACTTGTTGCTCGGCAACCCACTCACCTTGGTAATCTTCACTCCACGTCAGCGTTGAAATATCGCCTACCGAGGCTTCACCCAATAGCTTTTGCATCGGTGTAATACGAATTGGTCGACGAGATTTCGGCATCAACAGCCAATAGTTATCTTCAATCATCAGCATCTTTTGACCTGCCTCAACGGCTGATTTAAAGACCACTAATGACTCTCGATTTGGTCTTGTGTAGACGTTGTATTCACGGGTTTTGTCCAGTTGCTCGTCTTGATATAGCGCCACCAGAGAAACCACTTTAGACGCCTGTTCGCTGTTCAAGCGATAGCTATCCGCCTTGGCGATCATCTCAGTGACTTGTTGTGAATCGACTGCCCAGCTTGATACCGATGTTAAAGCTGATGCTAAAACCAACAAAGAACCTAACATATTGAATGAACGAGTTAATCTAGACATAAACCAGTGCCTCCGTGATTGGCTTATTCACGCCTTTACGAGCAGAGAAATAAGCAGCCAGCAAACATATCGTCAGCACACCTAAAGTAGCGTAACCAACCAATTCTAATGAGAAGTAAATGTTGAGTGGGTAGCCTTCGGTTCGACCCGGAGGTGGTGGCATTTGTATATCAACCACCAGCAATAACACCGACACTAAGCCACTCACTAACGCGCCAATCGCACTGCCAATCACCGCCAGTAATCCCGCCTCTTTTAAGAAGCCTGCGACGATTTCAGAGGGGTAACTGCCGAGTGCCGACAAGGTGCCGATTTCACGAGTGCGTTCCGTCACCGACATGGTCATGGTGTTAAACAAAGACACGAACACCACCAACGCCATCACCGCACCCATGATGCCGAAGATCCGGTCGTAAAGACCTTTAACCTTGGTGTAGAAAAACGCGCGATCTTTCCATGGGGTGATCTCGATTTCGGAGCCTTGAGCGCCTTGGGTAGCGCTATTTCGCTCTAAAACAGTTTGAATGCGTTGTTGAACGGTCGATGTCTTGCTTGTTTCAAATAAGAACACCGACAAGGTACTGACTTTGTCTGAGGCCAAAAGCTCTTGAGCGGTGGTGATGTGTACATACAGCTGACGCTTGTCCAGCTCAGGAACCCCAGTCGAGTAGATGCCCTGCACCTTAAAATCAAAGGCATTCAATGCACCATCACTGGTGGTGGCAAGCAGTGTCACCCAATCGCCAACGGCAACTTTGAGATTACGAGCAAGGTCAGTTCCCAGCATCACTTGTGGCTCTTGGCTGTCGTATCTTGGAGATTTCACATCCGACAGGGTTTGTCCGCTGCGCACATCAAGAAAAGGACCTTTCATGTCGAACTCGCGCTCATTAACACCCGTTCCCATAAAGATGGTCGACTTACTGCCGTTAGAAACCAAGCCGCTGAAATAGACTCGTGGTTGAACGCCGCGCACATCACTGTCGCCAATAATGCTCTTGGCGAGCGCTTGAACGTTATCGAGACCATTGCTCAGCGGCATGTCTTCGTCTTGTTCAAAGTATCCCGGCGTGCTCAAGGTGAGATGACCAGTATCGCGCGCGGTCGATTCACGTAGAGATTCGTAGGTGTAAAGCCCATAACCGCCCGCACTGGTCAGTGCAAATACGGCAATGGCGATGATCAACACAGAAAGCAAACTACGACGACCATTTCTTAATAAATTAAGCCACGCCAAACGCACCGAAGTTGGAAGTAAAAACGTGCTCATTCTTTGTGTTAACTTGCCCATGAGATCGCCTCCGTGGTTACAGCTTGTGGAGCCAATTGTCCGTCGATAAGTTCAATGACTCGATCGCAGCGCTGTGCCATTCTTGGATCATGCGTTGCGACGATAAAGGTGGTGCCCATTTCGTGGCCGAGCTCTTTCATAATGTCGATCACAAGGTTGGCAGTGTGGCTGTCTAAGCTGGCAGTCGGTTCATCGGCAATGACTAAGCTTGGGTTGTGGATTAGCGCTCTGGCTATTGCGACACGTTGCTGCTGGCCGCCTGAAAGATTGTCTGGGCGATGATGTACATATTCGCCTAGCCCAACACGCTCTAACATGTCTTGCGCTCTGGTTTGCTGTTCTTGTTTTGAGTATTGGTTCAACATCAATGGATAAGCGACGTTTTCAAGTGCCGTCATCACAGGAACCAGATTGAAGCGCTGAAATACAAAACCCAACGATTGACGACGAAAGCGTGCAGCGGCGATTTGCTCTGTCGGATACGGCTGGCCATCAATATGTATCTCGCCTTGATAGTCCATATCCAACAAACCCAAAATATTCAAAAGTGTGCTTTTCCCTGAGCCTGACGGGCCACACAAGGCCACCATTTCACCGCGTTTGATTTGGCCATCGACTCCCTTGAGAGCGTCTACACTTTGACCACCAGTGAGATACGATTTGCCGATACCTTTAAATTCAATCATTCTTTTGTCCTCTGATAACCAGCTCGTTAATGAGATTTAGCAAGGAGGGCCTTCGCAGTCATAGTTTCGATGTTGCCAGCATCCGCAGTTTCCATTTGTTCTAGCCACACTTGTGCTTGTTTGAAGTCCTCAGCACGAATCGATGCGGTAATGGCGTAACGGTAAATCCACGAAGTCGCAGCGAAATGCTGTTGTTGAAAATCATCTTCCGCAAGTAACGATAAGAACAGGTCATAACCACGATCGAAATGGTTAAACATGTCTGGAAGAGAGGTGTAAGTCACCGCAGCCATAGCGCGAGTTAGGTAAGAATCCGGTAGCCCTTGAACACGAGGTTGTTCATGAATGGGTTGATCTTCGTCTTTAAGCAGAACCAGTGATTTATCAATGGTCGATAAGCCCTTCTCCACATACTTCATCTTGTTCCAAGGCAAGAACGCATCACGGCCCATCAGGGTTTCTGTGCTACCTAGGTAAACCAAAGTCAGTGGTGTCGCACCGTCTTGTTGCAGCGTGTCATTAAGGCGTTCGTAAGCCACCTCAACCAAGTCTTCATTGCCTTGCGCGGCTTGATTGTAGATATCAAGCACGTCTGAACTTGGGTTCGCCAAAGCTAACGACGGTGCAAACGAAACAAGCGCAATCAGTAATGAACGCTTAAGCAGAGAAGTGGTAGAGCCTAAATTAAATGAGTGTGAAGTAGTCATGATTTCTAATCCCTTTCAAATGTTGACGTTGAAAGGTTAACCACAAACTGTCACGCCGTTTTATCAATGCGACGAATGGTAATAATGAGGAGTGAATGGTTGAGAGGAAGTGTGAGTGGGGTCTCAACCTCATAGGAACTAGACGAACACTATTCGCATAATTAGCCATAGTTACCTCCCCTCTAACTCCCCCTCAATATGGGTTCATCAATATCTCTAGATCTTTAGCAGAGGGGGAGAACTTTCTTTAGCACTGAACATACATCGACACTTTTAACGATCGATGTTCTATTCCTCCCCTTTCAACGATCAGCAAGGGATCTACATATGAATCAAGGGGAGGCTAGGAGGGGATTTATTTTGGATTAACGCATTCGACAGAGCTCTAACCAAACAAAAATAGCCGCTAATCAGCGGCTATTTTTAATTTTCAAACGAAGCTTTTACTGCTTCTTCGATGCGACTACTTCTTTGTCTCTTCAACCACAGCTTTCATCAATACTGATGTATCCATGCGGCCTTGTCCTTCGGCAGACAATGCCTTGTATGCGTTGTTGGTCTTTTCAGTCAGTGGAAGCTGGATGCCTTGGCGCTCTGCTTCATCTAAGCAGAAACCTAAGTCTTTAATCATCCAATCAATGGCAAAGCCGAAATCGAACTTATCTTGCGCCATTGTGGTGGCGCGGTTTTCCATCTGCCATGAACCTGCTGCGCCGTTTTTAAGGCAATCAACTAGCGTTTGGATATCCAAACCTGATTTTTCAGCAAGTACTAAGCCTTCAGATAAGCCGTTCAATACTCCTGCAATGCAGATCTGATTGACCATCTTTGCGCGTTGGCCTTGGCCGACTTTACCCATAAGAACTGACGACTTACCGTAAGCTTCGAACACAGGTTGAAGGTCGTTGAAAAGCGCTTGTTCGCCGCCACACATGATGGTTAGCACGCCATTTTCTGCGCCCGCTTGGCCACCAGACACAGGTGCATCCATAAAGCGAATACCGGCTTGCTTCGCAGCGACTTCAAGCTCTTCAGACAGAATTGCCGACGTTGTCGTGTGATCGACAAGAATCGCGTTTGGCTTCATTGCAGCCAGCGCGCCTGTTTCGCTGGTCGTCATGCAGCGTACGTCGTCATCGTTACCAACACAGACCAATACTACATCAGCTTCGGCTACACACTCAGCCACGCTCTCAGCGGCTTTACCTTGGTGTTTATCAGCCCAGTCTAGCGCTTTGCTGTGAGTGCGGTTAAATACCGTTACTTCAAAACCGGCTTTGACTAGGTGGCCTGCCATTGGGAACCCCATAACGCCTAGCCCGATAAAACTTACTTTCATTTCTTTCTCCTTTTATTTGACCAAACCATCGCGATGAAAAGATCGAACACTCTCAATCAATGCATCAATAAGCAGGGTCAAAGCCTTTGGCTGATATTTTCTTTCTTTGTACACTAAATACGCTTGGCGATCACCCCGATGATACTCAGGGAGCACTTGAATCAAATTCATCTCAGAGGATACGTGACGAAAAGGCAATGACGCGATGCCCAATCCCTTTTGCGCAGCGGCCGCCACTGCATGAATATCGTTAACGATGAACTTGGGTTTTATCGTGATCATCTGCTCTAAGCGGTCAGATTTGTAGAGCGGCATATCAAACACATCATCGACGTTAATCCAGTCTTGAAGCTCTAAATCGTCCGGCTTTTTAATCTCTTCGCGAGAATCCAGATAGGCTTGGCTCGCAAAAAATCCGTGCTTGGCCTTAAACAATGGCCGCGCAATCATGCCGTCCATGTCGGAAATTTGAAACGTGATCAACAAATCACGATCGGTTTCAGGCACCACTTGCTGTTGGCTCAAAATGAGATTGAGCTGTACTTTTGGGTACTCAGCAAGGAATTGCTCGACCGTCGGGCGAAGAAAACCGCTATAGAAGTTATGAGGCACCGCAAGCTTTATCTTGCCTTGAATGGCATCGCGCTCTTCAAGCAAGCTACTAAACCCTTGATGCAGTGACTCCATGCTGCTACTCAGCGCTGCAAAGGCCGCCTCACCATCTTTAGTAGCCACCAGCTCTCTACCCTTCTTCTCTAAAAGGCGAATGCTCAGGCGCTCTTCCAAAGCGGTTAATCGGCGCGACATGGTCGACACAGGCAACTGCAGTCGCTTCGATGCCGACAACAACGACCCCTCTTCCACCACAGTGCAAAACAGGAATAGATCATCAATGTTTCCAAATATGGAATTCACACTTCTATATGTGCCTATTTTTCTCATTTATGGATAAGAGTAACCTTAATGCATTCCAATAATAAAATCACTAAGGAGATCGGATGAAAAACAAACTGCACTGGGTTACCGCGATACTGTCTTCACTTGTCATGGCTTTCATGATGTCGGGGATCATATCGGGTTATAAGATGGGTTTCAGTCAAGCATGGCCACCAATTTGGTTAAACAGCTTTTTGATTGCTTGGCCGTGTGCACTCACACTGAGCCTAACCTTGTTACCACAAGTCAGAAAGCTCGCCGAGTGGCTATGTCGCCCGAGATCAAAAACGATAACCGAAGTGAGTTTATGCGATGAATAACGCCATGAATTCCATAGTTATTTATAGAACCAGCGGAACGATGATCAACGAAAACAATCATTATTACCGACATAAAAAAAACCGAGCACTAGGCTCGGTTTTTTAATAACTGTTGTTACTGTAAAGATTACAGCTCAGCGTTGTGGTAAACCTGCTGAACATCATCACAGTCGTCAAGCATGTCTAAGAATTTCTGGAACTTCTCAGAATCTTCTTCAGCTACTGGAGTAGTCGTTTGAGGAACGAAAGTGATTTCCTCAACGTCTAGCGTTAGCTCAGGGAACGCAGTGTTCAGTGCAGTCTTCGTTTTGAAGAACTCAGTCGTTGGAGCGAATACAGTGATAACACCGTCTTCTAGCTCAACGTCAGTCACGTCTACGTCTTCCATCATAAGCGTTTCTAGGATGATCTCATCATCTTCGCCTTTGAACTGGAATACAACTTGGTGAGCGAACATGTGAGAAACAGTACCTTCGACACCGATTTTCGCGCCAGTTTTAACGAAACATTGGCGAACGTCTTGGAAAGTACGGTTGCCGTTGTCAGTTAGACAGTCAACGATTACGCTTGTGCCACCAGGGCCAAAACCTTCGTAACGAGCTGGTTGGAAGTCTTCACCGCCGCCGCCGTTCGCTTTATCGATAGCTTTTTCGATAACGTGAGCTGGTACTTGGTCTTTCTTCGCTTTAGCAATCAGGTGCTTAAGAGGTAGGTTCATGTCTGGGTCAGAGCTGCCGTTCTTAGCCAGTACGTAAATCTCTTTACCGTATTTAGAATAAACTTTAATTTTTGCGCCTGCAGTTTTCGCCATTGAGGCCTTGCGCACTTCAAAACTTCTTCCCATCGGGATCTTCTCTCTGATTCAATTAACGGTGCAAATTCTAGCAAATTACTGTGTCATTTCAATTCAACAGCTTTGCTGGGTAAGGTTTATCTGCGTTTATGCGACACCCATTACCCGTTTGTATTTTTCAACAGACTGATCAAACCAAGCCTTTTCTTCTGGATCACCTAGCTTCATTGCTTCTTCAACAATGGCTTCAGGGCCACATTTCGCTTGCTTCAATTTCCATACAAGAAACGATGCTTGCTTATCCAGTTCGATTTTATTTTTCTCACTGGGTGGAAGGAGTGAAAGGTTGATAGACATTGCTAGCCTTCGTCTGTAATACACTTGGCCGAGAAATATATCATAGAGCAGGCTCATAAAACCAATACTATGAGTAACAGAAAGGGTTTATGAGACCCGAAACCAAGCAAGTCACTGATGCAGGTCAAGCTAGTTTTGGAAAAGTGTGATTAGCAGAAGAGCTGAAGAAAGTTGGAAAACAAAGTTTTAGATAGGTGTCTTCCGGCACGAATCCCAATTAATTCAAAATAAAAACGCTCCGACAGAAACCTCTGAGCTTACTTACCAATATAGGACTCATGACCAATAGTATTGTCATAGAAGCCAAGACCTTTTTCAGCATAGATCTCGAATATTGCTATGATTAGCTTGTCAGGCACATCAAAACTAGTACTAAGATTTGCCAAAGGAATACAAACACCAGACTCACAACTATCAACGTAGCCAACCAATTCACTTAAAATTTGATCAGACTCAGACCATCCTGCCATGTATAGAATATAAATAGGATTGTCGAATTCTATAATAATACCAGCTTTGTTTATGTAACCTGCGCCATCGAGTAAGTGGATAGTCCGCTCATAAGTTTTATAGTTATCCGAAAAATCTAAGAAATGGTCATTACATTGTTTAAAATCTGAATATAAAGCTTTAGATAGTTCAATCACATTTGGGGCGATTGATGAAATTGGGTCTTCCAAAACCTTTACGCGCTGTTCCAAATGATAGCTATCTATCTCTGCTTTTAATTGGATAAAGTTCGATGTAAAAGGAAAAGATACCCCGACAACATTCCCTAGCTTACTAAACCAATCAAACTTATTCATTCTTATAGCTCCTGTAAAACAATAGTTATAACACCTAAATCAGAGAAAGGGTACTTAGCACAACTACTTGATTATTATATCTTTAGAAAGGCATTGATAGATTAGAGCGAACTCCCTCTTACAACAAATCACGGAGTAGTGCTGAGAGTAAATCGACATAGTTGTCAGTATTCAGGTTGAATATTGACAACTATTGAAAAGAGTTTTAATTATAAAAACCAGAATGGGTATACAAACCCTACTCCGGCAAAAGATACCGCGTGCTTCGGCCACCAGAACCGGATTTGACCAAGCAACCATGTCCAAGCAAAGCGCTCAAATGACGTGTTGCTGTGGCACTACTCACCTTCGCTACCTTTTTATATTGACTAGCATTGATACCTTCTGAAAAATCTCCATCGAGCATCCTATTAAGCACTTTCACTTGCTCTACAGTAAGCTTTGTTTGGTCAACACTTCGCCAATAATTGGTCTTATAAACTGTTTGGTCGACCTCAGAAAAAACACCTGTAAACGTCTCATCTAATGTATTTAAGAACCACATCAACCAATCGCTGATATCGAGTCCCCCTTTCTGGGTTTTCTCCAATATTTCGTAGTAATGTTTGCGGTTAGCAAGTATCCCCACCGACATCGCATAGAAACGTACCGACTGCTTCTCTGCTTGTGCTAAAGCTAAGTCAGTCAACAATCGAGTAATACGGCCATTACCGTCATCTAACGGGTGTAAAGTGATAAACCAAAGGTGAGTTATCGCAGCTCTTAGTAACGGATCGAGTGATTCATCGGTAAGTGAATCATTAAACCATATGATAAACGCATCTAGCTCAGCATCAAGAATGTCTCGGCTGGGCGCTTCAAAATGTACGGTCGGACGGTCAATTCTTCCCGATACCACTTGCATGGGAGTGTCACCTCTTAGCTGACCTCCGACTACAGGGTTAAACATAGTGTAGCCTTGAGGAAACAGTCTATCGTGCCAATGCAAAATCCTATCAAGCGCTAATGGCTCAGTGAGATTCTGCACTGCATCCAACATAATTTCCGCTAAGCCATCAGTTTGTTCTGTCGTAGGAAAAGGTCGCTCTTCACTCACGCCAAGTTTGTTAGCCAAAGAAGAACGAACAGAGAAGGCATTCAGCTTTTCTCCCTCTATCGCACTGGAGTGGACAATGTTCGCTAGCAAAGTATCGAGCATTGTTTGTGTTTGGTCTGCGGATTGAGAGGTTATCTTGCCTAATAGAATGCCCTGATTAAGCCGTACTTCTCTTAACCTCACGCCTATTTTCTGATTATCCCAAACAAAGTTTGGCCAATTATCTTGTTGCCAAATCCACATATTACGCCTCATGATGCGAAAGCTATACTTATTCAAATCACATTATGAGCTGTTTAACCTCATTATTCAAATCACAACATGAGCTGAATAATGAGTTAATCACATCACAAAGGCGAGAGAGTAATTTCTAACCGGCAATACTATTCACTCACCGCCAACACATCACAGCGTGAAGCGCAGATGAAATCATTCTTGTGTAGACCTTTAATTGAGTGACTCCACCAAGTGACGGTGACTTTGCCCCACTCCAATAAGATCGAAGGATGGTGGAACTCTTCTTCTGCCAACTCTGACACTTTGTTGCTGAATGCCCATGCTTGTTTGTAGTTCTTGAACTTAAACACCTTCTCAAGCTGTGGGATGCCGTCTCTTTCCATGATCTGCCAGTCAGACAACTCCAACAGTAAAGATTGTTGCTCGTCTTTACTTAGGGCAATCGCGTCGATACTACAGGCTTCGCATTTTTGTTCATTCAACATGTGTTGGTTCCTTGGGTTCAAAAAGTGGTGGTAGTAACCCCGCATCAATCGCGAGATCAGCTTGCTGTAATAGGTTTTCCTGACTGATTTTGAAGAGCTCAGACAGCTCGCCGATCACGTAATATTTCGGCTGCATGATGTCGATGCGATAAGGAGTTCTTAAAACCGTTTGTAGATCGAACCGCTCGCGAACGGCCAAATCCCCTCCCAACGCATACATGGTTTCCGCCGGAGACGAAAGAATGCCACCACCATAGATTTTCAATTGTTGGCCTTCTTTTACTAAACCGAACTCGACCGTAAACCAATACAAACGGGCAAGATAAGCGCGTTGTTTGGATGTCGCCGCTTGGCCTAGTTTTCCATAATGCTCAGTGAAGGCTGCGAAATCAGCATTAGTGAGCATGGCACAGTGACCAAAAATTTCATGAAAGAAATCAGGTTCTTGCAAATAATCGAACTCGTCTCGTGTTCTCAAAAATGTCGCGACGGGGAATTTCTTATTCGCGAGCAAATCAAAGAAACGGTCGAAATCGATTAACGCAGGAACAGGCTGAACCTGCCAACCTGTTGTTTCCTTTAGCACTTTGTTTATCTCTGGAAGCTGAGGAACTCTGTCTAACGGCAGATCCAGCAGGGTCAAACCGTGCAAATAGGCATCGCATGCGCGGTCACTAATGACGTCCAGTTGCCTTTTCACCAAGTCGTGCCAAATGGCATCTTCTTCGAGGCTCCACTCAACCCATCCCTCTTGGCTCACGGGCTTAGAATGATATTGAGTCATTACACACCTCCTTTCGAATGTCTCACTTTAAGCCTATCTCCACTCCTTATAAGCGCCAATTTGCGCGATTTTTCGGAACAAGCGATCGTGTAACATTTTATTTACACAATTCCGCCAGACGCTTATTTTGCTGAACTTTTGACTTTGTAAAACCTAAATACCAGACTGAAAACGTTAACTTTTTGTTAAAGGTAAAGGAATGCACGAAAGCAATAAGCCCATTTGGCAGCCAAGCGAGCAGCGTATCGCCGATGCCAACTTAACCCGATTTATCGATAGCCTTGAACAGTCTGGGTTAAACCTAGATAGGGACGTAAAAAGCTACGCCGAACTCCATCAATGGTCTGTAGATCAGCCGGAATCGTTTTGGCAAAACGTGTGGCATTTTTGTGGAGTAGTCGGCTCGCAAGACTATATTAGTAAGGCAGAAAGCGAGACCATCAAAGCTCAAGGTGAGAGCCGCTGGCAGCAACCTAAATCGAATCGTGATGCGGTTTGGTTTCCCAATGCGCAGGTAAACTACGCCGAGAACTTGCTGAGTTTGGCGCAAACCATGCCTGATGAGCTTGCGATTTGGTTTGAGAATGAGCGTGGCGAACAGCAGAGTTATACATGGAAAGCCTTGTGTGAAGCGGTCTCTAGCGTTCAGCAATGGCTTATCGATAGCGGAGTGAAGCAAGGTGATGTGGTTGCTGCGTATACGCCCTATCTGCCACAAACCGTAATAGCGATGCTGGCAACCACCAGCTTGGGCGCGATTTGGACATCAACCTCTCCGGACTTTGGTGTCGAGAGTGTGATTGAACGATTTGGCCAAGTAAAACCCAAGGTGCTGTTCACCTGTGATGGTTATACCTTCAATGACAAAACGTTCGATATGACGGACAAGAACCGTGAAATCATCGAGCACTTAAACGCGCTAAAACAGGTGTGTCAGGTCTGCTATTTGAAACCGACTCGTGATTTAGAGAAGAGCGATTTAGAGAAGAAAAAAGTTGAACATGATGTATCGATTCTAAGCTGGCACAGCATCATTGATCACTATCAGCCAAAACCTCTTCGATTTGTGCGTGTCAGCTTCAATGAACCATTGTTTGTACTCTACTCTTCCGGCACAACAGGCAAGCCAAAGTGTATTGTTCACTCGGTTGGTGGCACCACCATCAACCACCTAAAAGAGCACCAGCTTCATTGCGATGTTAAGCCAAACGACCGCGTGTTCTACTACACCACTTGTGGTTGGATGATGTGGAACTGGCACGTCTCTGCGCTTGCCAGTGGGGCTTGTTTAGTGATCTTTGATGGTAGCCCGGTTTATCCGCAACCTAACGTTCTATGGGATTTAGCGCAGCGTGCTAACGTATCGACATTTGGCACCTCTGCCAAGTATCTAGAAGCGATTGAGAAGGCAGAACTCTCGCCTATCGACAGTCACAACCTTCCTAAATTAAGAACACTGTGCTCGACGGGTTCAGTGCTCTACCCAGAGCAGTTTGATTATGTTTACAAGCACATCAAGCAGGACCTGCATTTAGCGTCCATTTCTGGCGGCACGGATATTTGTGGCTGCTTTGTTTTAGGCAACCCTACCTCCCCTGTGTATCGCGGTGAGTGCCAACAGGCAGGGCTCGGCGTCGACATCAAGGTGTTCAATTCGTCTGGCCAACAGGTTGATCACGAACGTGGCGAACTGGTGTGTACAAACTCCCTACCCAACTTCCCTGTTGGATTCTGGAATGACACCGGAGAGCGCTACCACAGCACTTACTGGGACAAGTTCGATAATGTGTGGCATCACGGTGACGAAGTCGCGCAGAGCGAACATGGCGGCTATCTGTTCTACGGGCGAGGCGACACCACACTCAACCCTGGAGGTGTGCGTATTGGTACTGCCGAGATCTACCAGCAAGTGAACACCATTGAGGGCATCATCGATTCCATCGCTGTGGGTAAAAATGTCGACCGCAATGAGCAGATTTGGTTATTTGTTCAGTTGCAGAAAGGCACAGACCTAAATGAAACGCTATTGGCTGCCATCAAAAGCAAGCTCAAATCATCTTGTTCACCAAGGCATGTGCCGAGCCAAATTTTTACTATCAGTGAGGTGCCAAAAACACGCTCTGGCAAACTGGTGGAGTTGGCGGTGAAACAGGTAGTAAATGGCAAGGATGTAGAAAACCTCGGGGCCATCGCGAACGCAGAGGTCTTGGAAGAGATAAAACGCACTGTTTCGCTTTAACGTAGAGCCTTAGAAAGTGGCTAACTATCTCCACTTTTCACTTGGCTGTCAGATAATATCTGGAGTAAAGGCAGCCGATTGAAAACCGAATCGAAGCTACTATTAAAGCTCATGAACCCTCTCATCAGTTTGGCTTCGTGCCTTTTCTTAAGATCTTAATGCGATCTGAACGTCATATTTAAAACAAAAATAAAAAATTAATCATTTTATAGCCAGAGATAATATTCACTAAAGACGAATCATTTATACAAAAAAATAGTCCACCACTGGATTGTA